>JACQUS010000203.1 GCA_016210125.1 Chloroflexota bacterium
CGGCCACGCTCCAAGACCTGCGCACCACGGTGACGCGCGAGGCGCTGCAGCTCGGCGCGACGACGCTGGCGCTCATCCAGCGCGGCGATCTCCAGGTCGGCCCGCTGTCGGGCGGCGAGACCGCGTGACGCGCTCTCGCCGGCGCTCTCCTGGGCTGTCATTCTGAGCCGCAGCCCTCCGCTGAGCTCTGGCGAAAATGGTCCTGGCGGGCTGACCCGCCCCGCCCCAAGAAGGGTTCCCAAAGGGGGCTTCGCCCCCTTTGGATTCCCCTATTTCATCCCCGATCATCCCCGACGGTCGCGGGCGCCGGCGGCGCGCCGTCCCGCAGAGGTATCACGCCGGGCGCGTGTCTTGCTGGGCCGGCGGCTGGCGAACCTGCGCGTCGCCGGTCGGCCGGCCGCCGTGACCGGCGCCGTCGCCCGCCGGGGCCGCGCCGCCTTGCTGGGCACTGTCGCACGTCGGGGCGGTGGGCGGGGCGGTGGGTGCAAGGGCGCTGCGGACGTCCGCAGGCGACGGCCGCGGCCCCCGCCGGCCTGGCGCGACTCGGCGCGGGCTCGTCGCGCCCACGCCACCGGGGGCCGGCGGCTCGGAACCGACCATAGATTCGTCCACAGATTCGTCTACCTGGCCATCGATCTCGCGGGTCGCCGTGCTGACCCGCCTCGCCGGCTCTGGCGGGCCGCCGTCGGCCGGCGTCGCCCTGGCCGACGCAGCCGGCTCCGTGGCCGGTGCAGTGGTCTCGTCGCGCGAACCCTCGGTCGGCGGAAGCGCGGCGCCATCTGGCGGCGCCGCGGCGCTGCCCGCGTCCGGCGCACGCACGGGCGGCTCGGGCGCTGCCGTAGACGTGGTCGCTGCTGGAGACTGCGCCAGGATCCCGGCCGTCGCCGGCGCCGCGGCTGCCTCCGGCGCGCTCGCCGGAACCGCGGTTACCGCCTCCGCATGGCCGGCGCTGGCGGCGGCGGTGGCCGGTCGTGCCCGGCCGCGGGTGCGCGCCGGCATCTCCGTTTCACTCGGACTCGCGGCCGCGTCCGCAGCCGGCGCCTCGCCGGCCGGCGGCGCCTCGCCCGGCGCGCCGGCCGGCGCCTGCGCCGGGGCGCTATCGGAAGCCAGACCTGCCGGGGCGTCGCCCGCCGGCGGCGGCGCGGGCGACGCTCGTGGCGCGCTGGCCGGCGGCGCTGCGGCCGCGCCGGCGGTCCGCTGCGGCGGCGCGGCTGTCGGCGCGCCCGGTCCAGGCAGCTCCACGGCGGCGCGGGCCTCGGCTTCGGCGGCCGCGACGAGGTCGTCGGCCTCCTCCGTCTGGCGGTGGCGCTTCGGCAGCCGCAGCTTCCGACTCGTCTCCAGCAGCCCCACGAGCACGCTGCGCAGGAAGCGCGCCGGCCGATAGGCGCGCGCTGGGGGCGGGTCTTCGGCCCCGCGCTGCTCCTGGGCCAGCGCTCGTCGCGCGCGCTTGAGCAGGCTGGCCACGTCACGGAAGCTTGGCGTGCGCTCGTAAATGCCCTCGAGAATCGTCACGGCGGTGCGCCAGTGGCCGTCTTCCATCGCCGCCAGAGCGGCGTCGTAGCGCCAGCCAAGCTCGTCGGCGAGGCGCTCGGCCGCCCGGCGCTCGGCGCGGGTCGGCGGCGCAGGGGCGGTCTCGCGGACCCTGCCGGCGCGCTCATCGCGCCCGCCGCGTCCTTCACCGGGCGCCTGGGCGGCGACGCCCAAGCCGGGGTCGCCCAGCGCGAAGGGGTCCGGCTCCGGCCGCAGGCGCTCCTCTTTCTCCCACGCCTGCCGGATGGCGGCGAACGCCTGCGCGCGCAGGTCGGTGACGTCGCGATAGTCGGGCCGCTCGGCGTGGAGCGCGTTGAGGATCTCGCGTGCCGGGTGCCACTCGTGGGCGCGCACGTGCAGCAGGGCACGCTCGTAGCGCTCGGCGAAGCGCTGCTCCTCGTCGAGCTCGGCCTGGAGGTCTCGCAGCCGCTGGTCCTCCGGTAGCACCGCCAGCGCCACCTGAAGCGCCCGCAGCGCGGTAGCGAAGTCGCCGGAGCGCACCAGACCGCGCGTGCGCTCGACGAGGGCGTCGAGGGTGCGGTCGGACGGTGCTGGCTCGGGCCGCTGCGGGCCGGACGGCAGCCCCAGCGCCTCGCCCAGGGCGGAGGCGAAGGCGGTGCACGTCGGGAAGCGCTGCTGTGGGTCCTTCGCCAGCGCGCGGAGGACGACGTCGTCGACGGCCGGCGGCAGGTCGGGCCGCAGTGTCGTCGGCGCGAGCGGCTGCTCGTGGGTATGGGCGTAGAGCACAGCCAGAGGGTCGTCGCCCTGGAACGGCCGCTGGCCGGCAAGCACCTCGAAGGCCACCACCGCCAGCGCGTACTGGTCGCTGGCCGGGCTCGGGCTTGCGCCGGTCGCCAACTCGGGGGCCAGGTACTCGGGCGTCCCTAGGACGCGGATGGCCTGCGTCGGCCGCTTGGCCAGGGACACGAGCCCGGCGACGCCGAAGTCGGCCACGGCGATGCGGCCGTCGCGTCCCAGCACGACGTGCGCCGGGCTGAGGTCGCGGTGCACCAGGCCGACGCCGTGGGCGGCGTCGAGCGCCGCAGCCACGGCGGTGACGACGCGGGCCGCCAGCGCCAGGTCGAGCGGCGCGCTGAGGCAGCGGTCCAGCGTCGCGCCGGCCAGGAACTCAGCGACGACGAACAGTCGCCCCTCGACCTGGCCGGTGGCGTAGACGCCGAGGACGTGCGGGTGGCCGGCCAGGCGCATGGCCGCGGCCGCCTCCTGCTGGAATCGCTGGGCCACCGTGGCGTCCTGGCTCTGCCCAGCGTGCAGGATCTTGATGGTCACCAGCCGCCGCTGCTCGGCGTCGTAGGCGCGGCAGACGGTGGCAAAGTCGCCCTCGCCGACCTCACGCACGACGCGATAGCGTCCGACCAGCGCACCAGCATGGATGCTCATGGCAGCCCGACCTCCCAGCCCGCCGCAGCGCGAGGACAGGCAATAATAGAGGCTAGTATACCTGGCTGCTGCGTGCATGAGCGCGGGAATTTTTCCGCGGGGCCCCGGGTGGCGGCCTGCGTCGCGGACTATGCGTGTGGCGCGTCGGCGTGCCGCGAGCGCGCGAGGCTCTCCAGCGCCTTATACCGTTTCACCTCGGCGATGGCGACATGAGGTAGGGGCGATCCTTGTGATCGCCCAGGTGGGGCGAAGACAAGCTTCGCCCCTACTATGACTACTATGACGCGGCCACCGTGAATCAGTATTACGCAGCCGGTCTTTGGCCTCGCGGGCGATGGGCTCCAGCGCCGGGTTGGCGACCAGGCCCAGCCCGACCTCCGGGTCAAACGCCGCGACCACGGTGCCGCCGTCGTCGGCCTCGTAGACGATGACGTTGCAGGGCAGGATGAGGCCGAGGTCCAGCTCGGTACGAGGCGCTAGCTCACCCGACCGAGTAGGCGCACCGCGCGGCCGATGGCTGCGCGTGCCTGCTCGGGCGGGAAGGTAGCCAGGCACTCGTCCGCGTGCGCCAAAACCACCTCCACCGCGGCGCGGTCGACGGCGGCGCGCACCGCCAGGAGCTGCGTGACGATCTCCTCGCAGCTCCGGCCCTCGTCGAGCATGCGTAGCACGCCGCGGAGCTGCCCTTCGGTGCGCCGCAGGCGGTCGCGGATGGCCTTGTCCCGCTCGCTCATGGGTGCTCCTGATCGGTGCTCCTGATCCGCCGGATCAGCCGACCGGCAGGCCTCAACCGAGGCCGCTGGGCGCGCAGGCGCCGGCCGCGCGCGCGATCAGCGACACCAGCCGCTCGGCGCCGGGCGCGCCGCAGGAGGGGCAGGGCGGCGCGCTTGCGCCCATGTGCACCAGCTTCTCGAAGACCTGCCCACAGCCCGGGCAGCGGTACTCGTAGATCGGCATCTCGCCTCCGCAGGACGCCTGTGTGCCTCGATTATACCCCCGATGGGTATATGGGGCAAGGATGAAGGGATGCCCACTTGGAGACCCCGTGCATTAGATCGCTGGGTGTCGACGAATTGGAGGCCAGAGTGTATCGGAATAGCGCGATCGTCGGGACCGGAGGGCAGGCTTCACGGGCTAAGTGGTGACGCCGGACTGTCCCTGCCACTGGCTGCGAAGTCCGCCCTTAGGCGCCATGCCTACCCGCTCGAAAATCAGCTGGCAGATGGGGAGCTTGCCCGGGCGAAGGACAAGGTCGTACTCGCCGAAGTTGTACATCTCTAGGACGAGCCGTCCTTCAAACCCGCATTGTACGGTAGGAGCAGTTAAGTGCACAGCTAAGCCAAGCCGGGCGAGCTTCTGCCCTCCACCCGTGCTGCTAGACCTGACTCCTTCGGTAATTCTATCCACTCCCAAGTGCGGGCAAGTACAAACTTTCGAGGCGGCAGAACGAACGATCCATCCGATTCCCGGGGAAGTGGCGTGGTGCGCTCCCGGAGGAAACCCTGGAAATCGAGAACGCCCAAATCCAGACGAACCTTCTGGTGCACCCCAGGGATGGCTAGCTGGGCGGGACCGGGAAGCTCCCGAATATCGTCTCCCAACAGCAGATCTAACGAAGACGTCTGAAACTGAAGGGGTGAAGGAGGTGGAATGACCCTAATCCACCCGTGGCACAGTGCCGCCTCGATCTCCGTGTCGCTGAGGATCACCAGTCACAACCCCCTGTCCGCCCACCGTTGCCAAGGTCAGGCGATAAGGTCTCTGAACTTGATCTCGTCTCCTCTCACGGCAATCCTCGGGCCCACGGTTAGACCGGGCTGCGGAAGGTCGACAATTACCGAATCGTCCTGCTCCGCGACGATCGAAACTTTTACATATCCCTCGACTTGCCGGCCGGGACCGGGGTCGTCCTGGGGAATTACGTGGCGCTTGTCAACTAGAAATGTTGCTTTCGCCTCGTTGGGGAGTGCTACGATGACCGCGCGCTCGTCCTGAAACATACCCCGCGAAATTACACACGGTATCGTGGCTTGGCGAACCGCCGTCATGTCAACACCCCTCCTGCGCGGGCTATACACGTCTGGAACGTAGCATGCCGATGCTGAACAGTGCCATTACAACGCCGTCGCAATGCTGTTACGATCTTACCATAAGGTTGATCGTTCATTGGTCGCTTGGTTTGCAAAGGCGGCTGCTCCGCGGGGGATGGGCCTCGCCCCCTGACCCCCTCTCCAGCCTCGCTGGAGAGGGGGAGAAGAGGGGGTGCGGCAAGGCCCCGCAGCTAGTCTCACAGGAGCCGGAGCGGAGCGGTCGCCGACCCGCCTCTAACGAGTCGCCTCTGGCGACCGCAGCCTGTTCGCCCGCACGCCAACAGGTGGCGGATGCTTCGCGCCCTGCGGGCGCTCAGCACGACAGAATAGCGAGGCATACCTACGGAATCGGTAACAGGGAGGGCTGAGGGGGAGGGTCGCTTACCGTGTGGCCTCGACGGCGGCGAGGGCTTCGAGCTCGAGCTGCACAGGCACGGGGTAGTTGCCGGTAAGGCAGCCAGTGCAGAACGTGCGGCGCGGCAGGCCGATGGCCTCGACGAGCCCTTCCAGCGAAAGATAGCCGAGGGAGTCGGCCTCGAGATAGCGCCGAATCTCCTCGACGGTCTTATGCGCGGCGATCAGCTCGTTGCGCCGCGTGATGGGCGTGTCGATCCCCAGGACGCAAGGGTGCGTGTAGGGCGGCGAGCTGACGCGCACGTGCACCTCGCGCGCCCCGGCCTGGCGCAGCAGGTGCACGAGCGGCCGCGTGGTGCTACCGCGGACGATCGAGTCGTCGACGACGACGACGCGCTGGCCGCACAGGACCTCCGGCAGCGGATTGAACTTGAGCTGCACGCCGGCCTCGCGCAGGCGCTGGTCGGGCTGGATGAACGTCCGGCCGATGTAGCGGCTCTTGACCAGGCCCTCCATGTAGGGCAGGCCGGACTCCTGAGCATAGCCGATGGCCGCCGCGGTCGCCGAGTCCGGCACGCCGATGACGAGGTCAGCCTCGGCCGGATGCTCGCGCGCGAGCTGCTGGCCCATGCGCACGCGTGCCAGGTAGAGGCGCTTGCCGTGGATGACGCTGTCGGGGCGCGCGAAGTAGATGTACTCGAACAGGCAGAGCTGTGGCGTCGGCTCGACCGGCGCGGAGAACGACTGTGGGCCGGCGGCGTCGATGCGCACGATCTCGCCGGCCTCGATCTCGCGGACGAACTCGGCGCGCACCGTGTCCAAGGCGCACGTCTCCGAGGCGACCACCCAGCCGCCGTTCAGCCGCCCGAGGCAGAGCGGCCGCACGGCCAGCGGGTCGCGCACGGCGAAGAGCGTGTCTGGCGTCGCCAGCACGAGGCTGTAGGCGCCGATGAGCCGCGGCATGGCGTACCTGATGCGCTCGACCCAGTCGCGGCCCGGCGACTCGACGATCAGCCGGCCGATCACCTCGCTGTCGGTCGTCGTACGGAAGGTGTGCCCGCGCTCGTCCAGCTCGCGCTTGAGCGGCTCGGTGTTCACCAGGTTGCCGTTGTGCGCCAGGGCCAGCGGCCCGTACGGACTATCGAGCACGAGCGGCTGGGCGTTGGTCACCCAGCTCGCGCCGGTCGTGGAGTAGCGCGTGTGGCCGATGGCCAGGAAGCCGCGCAGCCGACTGAGGTGCTCCTCGTTGAAAACCTGGGCGACTAAGCCCATGGCCGCGTGCACATTCAGGCGTTGGCCGTCGCCGGTGCAGATGCCGGCGCTCTCCTGGCCGCGGTGCTGGAGGCTGTAGATGCCGAAGAACGTTGTGCGCGCCACGTCTTCGCCCGGCGCATAGATGCCGAACACGCCGCAGGCCTCGCGCACTTCTTGCATAGCTTTCAGTCCTCTGCTCTCAGCCGTCTACCGTCGACCGTCTACCGTCTACCTGACTCGTGACCATATGCCGTGCTGCCGGCCCCGCTGTCGCGCCCGGGGGCCTCGCCCCTCGGCACTCCTCGCGTCAGGACCACTGCCCCAAGCGGGCGGCCCCACCCCGCCACCAGAGCAGTGTCGCAAAGGGGGCGAAGCCCCCGTTGGATTCCCCTTGTTGGATTCCCCTTCCATCTCCGACGGTCGCCCCGCGCACGCCGGTGCAGCCGCTCTACAGACGGGCGGCGCTCACTCTCGGCCTTCAGCACACAGCGGGACGGCAGCGCAATGCTGCGCGCTGACGGCTGAGCGCTGGCGACTGATCGCTGATCGCTCACAGGTACCTCGCCAGGCCGCGCTCGTAGCGCGCGCGCAGCTTGGCCACCGGCACATCGACCCACGGCACGATGCGCAGCCGGTCGCCACCGACGCGGCCAAGCTGCCGGAACGGCACGCGCTCCGCCTCGCAGCGCGCCGCCAGTGCTCCCAGGTCGCCCGGCCGCACGGCCACGACGACCCGCGACTGCGTCTCGCCGAACAGCACGCCGTCCGGCCAGCCCTCGATGGCCAGCCGATCGATGTCCGCGCCGCGCTCGCCGGCAACGCAGCACTCGGCCAACGCTACGGCCAGCCCGCCGTCGGCGCAGTCGTGGGCGGCGCTCAGCCATCCGGCGGCGATGGCCGCGCGCACGACGCGCTGCACGCGCGCCTCCAGCGCCAGGTCGAGCACCGGCGGCGCGCCGGCGACGCGGCCGAGGATGGTCGCCAGGTACTCGCTGCCGCCCAGCTCGCGGCCCTCCGGCCCGACCAGCGCGACGATGTCACCGTCGCGGGCGAAGGCCAGCCCGCAGCGCCGGGTGGCATCCTCCAGCAGGCCGAGCATGCCGACGACCGGCGTCGGGTAGATCGGCCGGCCCTCGGTCTCGTTGTACAGGCTCACGTTACCCGAAACGACCGGGATGTCAAGCGCCGCGCAGGCCTCGGCCATGCCGGCGATGGCCTCGCTGAGCTGGTAGTAGACCTCCGCCTTCTCCGGGTTGCCGAAGTTCAGGCAGTTGGTCAGCGCCAGCGGCCGCGCCCCGGTGCAGCTTACGTTGCGCGCCGCCTCGGCCACGGCAATGGCCGCGCCGCGCCGCGGCTCCAGGTAGCAGTAGCGCCCGTTGCCGTCGGTGCACAGCGCGATGGCCCGCCGCGTGCCCTTCAGCCGCAGCACCGCCGCGTCGGCCGCGCCGGGGCCGAGCAGCGTGTTCGTCAGGTTCATCCAGTCGTATTGCTCGTAGACCCAGCGCTTGCTGGCGATGTTGGGGGCCTCGAGCAGCCGCAGCAGCGCCTCGGTCGGCTCGACGTGCGGCAGCGCGCGCTTGTCGAGCCGCTGCAGCGCCTCCAGCTCGGCCGGCCGGACGCCCTGGCGAACGTAGGTGGGCGCCTCGGTGAGCAGGGCCACCGGCAGGTCGGCCACCACGCGCTCGCCCTCGCGCACGACCAGCCGGCCGTTGTCAGTTACGCGGCCGATGACGTCGGAGTGCAGGTCCCAGTTCCGGAAGATGGCCTGCACCTCAGCCTCGCGGCCGGCGCGGACGACGGCCAGCATACGCTCCTGCGACTCGGAGAGCATGTCCTCGTAGGGCGTCATGCCGGCCTCGCTGCGGCTGACGCGCAGCACGTCGATCTCGGCCCCGCTGCCGCCGCGCGCCGCGGCCTCGGCGACGGCGCTGGTGAGCCCGGCGGCGCCCAGGTCCTGGAGGCCGACGAGGTGGCCGGTCCTCAGGGCCTCCAGGCAGGCCTCGATGAGTAGCTTCTCGAGATACGGGTTGCCGACCTGCACCGCCGGCCGACGCTCCGCCGAGCGCGCGTCCAGCTCGGCCGAGGCGAAGCTGGCCCCGAGGATGCCGTCGCGCCCGGTGTCCGCGCCGACGAGCAGCAGGGCGTTGCCGACGCCGCTGGCCCGCGCGCGCACCAGGTCCTCGTGGCGCGCCACGCCGACGCATAGCGCGTTGACCAGCGGGTTCTCGCTGTATGGCTCCGCGAAGACGATCTCGCCGCCGACGTCGGGAATGCCGAGGCAGTTGCCATAGTAGCTGATGCCGGCGACGACGCCGCCGAGCAGCCAGCGGTTGCGCGGCTTGTCCAGCGGGCCGAAGCGCAGCGAGTTGAGCAGGGCGACAGGCCGCGCGCCCATGGTGAAGATGTCGCGCACGATGCCGCCGACGCCGGTCGCCGCGCCCTGGAAGGGCTCGACGGCGCTGGGGTGGTTGTGGCTCTCGATCTTTAGAACGACCGCCAGCCCATCGCCCACGTCGACGGCCCCGGCGTTCTCGCCCGGCCCCTGGAGCACCCACGGTGCGCGGGTGGGCAGGCGCCTGAGCAGCGGCCGCGAGCTCTTGTAGCCGCAGTGCTCGCTCCAGAGGGCGCCGATCATGCCCAGCTCGACCTGGTTTGGTGTGCGCGCAAGCCGGTCGCACGCCAGGCGGTACTCCTCGGGCTTGAGCCCGACCAACTCCAGCACCTGCTGGCTCAGAGTCATCGGTCGCCCTACCTTGCCCGGCCGCCGCTCGCCAGCGTCGCGTCTTCGACCAGCGCACGGGCCGGCGCGGCATGGAGCAGCGCGTCGAGGAAAAGCCGGCCGTCCGTCTCGCCCAGCTCCGGATCGGCGCAGCGCTCGGGGTGCGGCATCAGGCCGAAGACGTTGCCAGCGCGATTGCACACCCCGGCGATAGCCGCGACCGAGCCGTTCGGGTTCGCTGCCGGGTCGAGGCTGCCGTCCGGCGCACAGTAGCGCAGGACGACCTGGCCGTGGGCCTCGAGCTCAGCGAGCTGCTCCGGCGTGACGAAGTAGCGCCCCTCGCCGTGATTGATGGGCATCCGCAGCACCTGGCCCGGCCGGCCGACGTGGGTGAACGGTGTGTTGGCGTTTTCGAGGCGCAGGTGCGTCCAGGCGCAGCGGAAGCGCAGACCGGTGTTGCGCAGCAGCGCGCCGGGCAGCAGCCCGGCCTCGGTGAGGATCTGGAAGCCGTTGCAGATGCCAAGGACGAGCCCGCCCTGGGCGGCGAAGTCCTCGACAGCGCGCATGATCGGTGAGAAGCGGGCGAGGGCCCCGGCGCGGAGGTAGTCGCCGTAGGAGAAGCCGCCGGGGAGGACGACACGGTCACAGGCTGGGAGGCGCGTCTCGCGGTGCCAGACGACCTGCACCTGCTGGCCGCAGAGCCGCGTCAGGACGTCGACGCAGTCCAGGTCGCAGTTCGTCCCCGGAAAGACGAGCACTGCCCAGCGCACCGGCCCTCCCTCCGCTGCCCTGCGCGCTGACCCGCCAAACAAAAACGACCAGCGGCCGCACGACCGGGCTGGTCGTTCAGAGTGCGCCACGCGGCGACGGCAGCGGCGTCGTCAGAACGCTCATGACGCTGCAAGTATAGCTCAGTCGGGCCTGGGGTGCATGGGCGCGTGGACGGTCAGGGGCCTCGCTTCGCGGCCGGGAGGTGCCGTTCGGCCGCGCGTGCCGGCACGCCGAGGGCACGCGCCCTCCCGCGACCACACGCGGGGGCGGTCCCGAGCGCGGTGCACGTGCGAAGCCGGGGAGGGTGTCCGTAGCGCACGGAGGGGAGGGGGCCGTCCGGCGTCAGGTCGCGTACGGCGGCCGGACCTGGTGGATCGTGCTTCGCATCCTGGTATAGCGCACCAGGCCGACGACGAACGTGATGGCGGCGACAGGGATCAGCGCCCAGCCGAGGACCTCCGTCGCCGGCGAGTCGAAGAAGTGCACGAGCGACACGCCGGCCGCGGCGAAGGCTAGAGCCGTCCGTATGTACGCCAGGAAGGTCCTCTCGTTGGCGAGGATCGTGCGATCCATGGCCAGGTGGTCGCGCAGGATGAGCTCCTCGGCCGTAAAGCGGGCATAAGGTGCATAGGTCATCCTCAACTCCTGCCTGCACCGTCTGGGGCCACCCCGCCTGCGCGCTAGGCGCCCACGGCGCCGGGAAGCCTTATCTCAGCGGGCGGTACGGCGCCGGTGCCCTGCGGCGGTGGCGGGCCGCCCCAGATGAGCACGTCGGGGTCTAGGTCGGCCCCGCTCGGCCAGACGACGGCTCCCGCATCGACACGTAGCTCGCGGAAGCGCGCCGGATCGGCCCGTATCCCCTCGAACACCGGCCCGACGAGCAGCGGCGTCACGTCGCGCTCGATGACCGATCCGTCAGTCAGGGTCAGCCGCAGACGGAAGTCATCAAGCGGCACAGCCTCGCGGATGCGAAGCAAACTCATACGCAGCTCCTTGTGTCATTGTACCAGCAGGCGAAGTCAGTCCAGTGGCGGGAGTGGCTCAAGCGGGGACCCGCTCCGTGCGAGCGTCCAGTTGTGACGTAATGCATCACGGTGGAATGCCGCCCACTCCAGTACCAACGCGAGGGCGCGCCGGGGAAGACTCCCGCGGTAGATCGCCAGGGTTTCGACCTCAATGAGCGCTTCGTGCGGGTCATAGAGCGCGTGAAAGTGCGGCGGCTCGTGGTCGCGAAAGTACATGCGGATCGAGATGCCGAAGAAGCGGCTGATTTCGGGCATCAGACCTTCCCCGCCATCGTCCCCTTCCGCTGGTACACCGTATCGTCGCTCACCCCTCCGCCCGCCACGCGCCGCTTTTGCCGCCACTCTTGGCCGCTAGGCGGATGCCGTCGATGCGCATGCCGCGGTCCACGGCCTTGCACATGTCGTAGATCGTCAGCGCCGCCACGCTCACCGCCGTCAGGGCCTCCATCTCGACGCCGGTCTGGCCGGTACAGCGCACCGTCGCGCTCATATGCACGGCGCTCGCGGCGTCGTCGAGCTGGAGCTCGAGCGCCACGCCGGTCAGCGGGAGAGGGTGGCACATCGGGATGAGGTCCGGCGTGCGCTTGGCGGCCATGATCCCGGCGACCTGCGCCACGGCGAGCACGTCGCCCTTGGCCACCTGCCCGGCGCGAATCAGCGCCAGCGTCTCCGGGCGCATGCGCACCGTCCCGCGCGCCGTGGCCTCGCGGACGGTCACCTCCTTAGCCGAGACGTCGACCATGCGCGCGCGCCCGGCCTCGTCGAAGTGTGTCAGTTCCATCGTTTCAGCCCCTCGCCGGCGGCTCGTGTCCTTCCTGCATTCTATGCCCTACGCGCGGCCCGCGGGAGACGTGGGTATAATGGCTCGACGCGCCGAGGGAAGCCGCAGCGGGGCAGACGGCGCTCGGCAGTTCGAGGAGAGTTCAACCGATGCACGTGGTCGTCCTCGACGACTTCCACCAGGTCTACGACCGCTCGCCACACATCGCCCGCCTGCGCCGGCGGGCCACGGTCGCGGTGTACGCCGACCACGCCGCCAGCAACGACGCGCTGGTGGAGCGGCTGCGCGGGGCGCGGGCCGTCGTCGCCAACCGCGAGCGCAGCGGGCTCAGCGCCGCGCTCTTCGAGGCGCTGCCGGACCTGGAGCTGATCGCCCAGACCGGCCAGGGCTTGGCGCACGTGGACGTCGCCGCGGCCACCGAGCGCGGCATCGTCATCAGCACGACGCCCGGCGGCTCGACGGCCGCCGTCGTCGAGGCGACGTTCGCCCTCATCTTCGCCGTGCTGCGGCATATCACCTACCTCGACACCGGCGTCCACGCCGGCGGGTGGCCCTACCGCCTGGGGCGCAACCTCGAGGGCCGCACCCTGGGCATCGTCGGCCCCGGGCGGCTCGGCGGCGCCGTCGCGCGCGTCGCTCAAGCCTTCGGCGCCCGCGTCATCGCCTGGAGCCCGCGCCTGACGCCCGAGCGCGCCGCGGCCCTCAGCGCCGAGTACTGCGCCGATCTAGACGAGCTGATGCGCCGGAGCGACATCGTGAGCATCCACGCGCGGCTCGGCGAAGGTGCGCGCGGGCTGATCGACCGCCGGCGGCTGGCGCTGATGCGCGACGGCGCCGTGCTGATCAACACGGGGCGGGGGGCCATCGTCGACGAAGCGGCGCTGGTGGACGAGCTACGTGACGGCCGGCTGTGGGCCGGCCTCGACGTCTACGAGCAGGAGCCACTGCCGCCCGGCCACCCGCTCACGCAGATGGAGCGCGCCGTCCTGCTGCCGCACGCCGCGTGGGTCACCGAGGAGACCTATGACCAGTTCATCGGCGGCTCGGTGGACAACATCCTGGCCTACGTGGATGGCCAGCCCACCAACGTCGCCAACCCGGCGGCGCTGGAGCGGGCTCGCGGAGCGCGCGGCCGCCGATGAAGGTGCGCGTCGTGTATAAGCGCTTCGACCCCAGGCAGCCGGCGCTGCGCCAGGGCTACCCCGGCGACGCCGGCACCGACCTGCTGGCCGCCGAGGCGCTGACGCTGGCCCCCGGGCAGACGAGCCGCGTGCCGACGAACCTGGCCATCGCCCTACCGCCGGGCTATTACGGTATGGTCACCGGCCGCTCCGGCCTGGCGGCGCAGGGCGTCCTCGTGCACCAGGGCACGGTGGACCAAGGCTACCGCGGGCGCATCGACGTCGTCATGACCAACCTCGGCGCGCAGCCGTTCGTCGTCGCGCCCGGCGACCGCATCGCCCAGCTCGTCGTGCTGGCGTTCGCCACGCCGGAGTTCGAGGAGGTGGCCGAGCTGCCCCCTACGTCGCGCGGCGACCAGGGCTTCGGCAGCAGCGGGGTCAGGTGAGGGAAGGGGAATCCAAAAAGCGGAATCCAAAGGTCGCCTGAGGCGACCTTTGGAAATCCGTCTTGGAGCGGGGTGGGGCAACCCACCATGGCCCGTTTGAACCTCGGGCGAGACCCTACGGCCCGACGACGGTGATGTCGCGGTAGCGCAGGCCCCAGACGATGGCTGCCGCGCAGCTCGGACTCCAGATGTCGAGACGCACATCGCCCAGGTCGCGCGCGAACGTGTCCTTCACGACGTAGCGCCCAAGGCCGGCCACCTCGACGATCGTGCCGCCCGGGAACACGCTGGGGTCGGCGGCCGCGGCGCCCTCGTGGACGTACTCGCCGTAGCGCATGATCCCACGCAGGCAATACATGGTGATCCTGCCCGACAGGGTCGTGCCGATCGGATAGCGCCCGCCGACCGCCGGCCAGCGCTCAGCCGGCTGCGCCGCAGCGGACTCGCCGGCCACTGCGGCCGCCGGCTCCGCGTCCACCGCGGCGGGCGCGCCGTCGCCCGGCAGGAGCAACTCTTGGCCGACCTGCAAGAGGTGGGGATTGGGCAGCTCGTTGACCGCCAGCAGGTCGGCTGCGGTTAGGCCGTACTGCCGGGCGATGCGCCCGAGCGTCTCGCCGGGCTGCACGACGTGCGTGGCCTCCGGCGGCCGGAACCCACCGCGCGCCGACGGGCGGGCGCGGGGCGGCGCCTCGGCCGGCGCCGCGGCGTCGACCTCAGGCGGCTCAGCGGCCGGCTCGGGGGCTGGGGCCGCGCCCGGCAGCGACAGCACCTGGCCGATCAGGATCAGGTCGGGGTTAGGTAAATCGTTGACCGCCAGCAGGTCGGCCAGCGTCAAGCCGTACTGCTGAGCGATGCGCGTGAGCGTCTCGCCCGGCTGGACCATGTGCTCGGTTGGCTCCGCCCACGCGTGTTGCGC
>JACQUS010000204.1 GCA_016210125.1 Chloroflexota bacterium
CCCGTGGGCAGCATGCAGGACGTGCTCGTCGCCGTGCGCGACGATCCGCTGCTGGAGACGTGGCTGGCGCCGCGCGCCGCGCTGCCCGGCTTCGACCGGCTCGTCGTGCCGATCTTCGGTGCGCCGGCCGTGCGCGTCTACCGGCTGGAGGACCCGGAGGTCTGGCTGCGCGCGGCGCAGAGCGCGCCTTCGAGCCGTCAGCCTGCTAGACGGTTCACTGGCTCGTCGAGATGATACGGTACGTCGACGACGATGGTGTTCGACAGGAAGAACAAGCGCAGCTTGAGGCGCAGCGCCGTCTGGTTGTGCAGGAACCACTCCCAGAAATGGCGCGGCAGGAACTCGGCCAGCACGACGACGACCGGCCGCCGGGAGTCGCGCTGCGCGGTGGCCTCGACGAAGGCCACCAGCGGCGGGACGAGCGAGCGGTAGGGCGACTCGATGATCAGCAGCGCGGCACCCGGGCTCCACTCCTCCCACCGCCGCCGGAAGTCGCCGTACTCCTCGGGATCGGCGGCGACGTGCACGGCGATGATATCGCGGGAGATGGACCGTGCGAAGGCGAGGGCGCGCAGCGTGGCGCGATTGAGTTGCGCGACGGGCACGACGACCGTGGGCGGGCGCGTCGACGTCAGCAGCTCGCTGGGGTCCTTCACGGTCAGCGCCGCCTCGACGGCGGTGTAGTGGCGGTGGATGGCCCACATGACGAAGACCATCGGCGGGATGAGGACGAGCACCATCCACGCGCCCAGCGCGAACTTTGAGACGGCGACGACGACCAGGACGATCCCGGTCGCCGCCGCACCGACGGCGTTCAGCGCCGCCCTCCAGCGCCAGCCGCGCTCGCTGGCCCGCAGTCGCAGCCAGCGCCGCACAAGGCCCGTCTGGCTGAGCGTGAAGGCCAGGAAGACGCCGACGGTGTACAGCGGGATCAGCCCGCTGACGCTGCCCTCGTACGCGACGATGAGCACGCCGGCCAAGATCGCCAGCGTGACGATGCCGACGTTGAAGGCCAGACGGTCGCCACGGTACTGGAACTGGCTCGGCAGAAAGCGGTCGCGGGCCAGCACGTACGCGAGCCGCGGGAAGCCGTTGAAGGCGGTGTTGGTGGCGATGACCAGGAGCACGGCCGTGGCTAACTGGAGCACATAGTAGACCGGGCCGGTCCCGCCGAGCACCGTGCGCGCCACCTGGCTGAGGACGGTCTCGGCCTCGCGCGGGTCGGGCACCATGCCGGCCCGCCCGGCCAAGAAGCTGATGCCCAGGAATACCGTACCGAAGATGGTCGCCGTCAGCACGAGCGCGATCTGTGCGTGCCGCGCCTCCGGCGGCTTGAAAGCCGGCACGCCGTTCGAGATGGCCTCGACGCCGGTGAGCGCAACCGCGCCAGACGAGAAAGCGCGCAGCAGCAAGAGCAGCGCCAGTGGCTCTGCCTGCCAGTGGGTCGTCCACTCGGGCGGCGGTGTGTAGGCCGGCAGCGTGCCGGTAAGCTCACGAACGACGCCGTAGCCCAGCACGCCGAGCACGGTGACGATGTAGAGGGCCGTCGGCAGGGCGAACGCCGTTCCCGACTCGCGCACGCCGCGCAAATTCAGGATTGCCGTCGCCGCGAGGACGGCCAGCGAAACGAGGACGCGCTGCTCGAAGAGCTCGGGGAAGGCCGAGGTGAGCGCCGCGACGCCGGCGGCCGTCGAAACGGCCGCGGTGAGGATGTAGTCGCTGATCACCGCCGCCGCGGCGACGAGCCCAGCGCCCGTGCCAAGATTCTCGCGCGCGACGACGTAGCTGCCCCCGCCGCCTGGATACGTGCGGATGACCTGGAAATAGCTCACCACGACGATGACGAGCAAGCCAACGATGATGAGAGAGATCGGCGTGGTGAGGACGAGCACGCCCAACCCAGCCAGCGCCAGGACGCGCATGATCTCCTCGGTGGCGTAAGCCGAGGAGGAGATGTTGTCCGGGGCGAAGATTGCCAGGCCCTTGGCGACGCCGACGCGCTCCTGGATCTCCTGCTCGCTGGGGATGCGCCGGCCGATCAGCAGGCGGCGGAGCAGCTCAAGGGCTTGGCCGAAGCCCGTGCGCGGCCGGAGGGCCTGCTCGGTGGCGACGAGGTGCCCGGGCTCGAGACGGCGGAACTGCCGGGCGTAGGGCCGCACGACGCGGACGAAGCGGTCGCCTGGCCGCTGCCCTTGCAGAACCTCGAGCCACGGGACGTCCGGCGCAGGGGGGATGGGCTGGCCACCGCCCGGCGCGGGGCCGGACCCCGGCGGGGCAGCACTCTGCCCCGGGGATGGGTCGCCCGACAGGCGGCGCGTCGGTTCAGGCGTGTTGTGCCCCCTGAACGAGGGCCCTGGGCACACGTCCGCGGCAGCGGGCGTGGACAAGGCTCATCGACATCTTCGCCCTTGTGCATCATAGCCCGCACCCGCTCAAGGGCGCAAACCATCGCCGTCGCCCGGCGGCGGTCTCCGGCCGCGAGTCGATGCCCCCGGCGGCGTCGCTCGATCAAGCGTTGCGCGTGACCTAGCCGGCGGCTGGCCGCCCGGCGTCGTCGCCCGCACCCCCGGTTCGCCGGCAGGCGGCTGCGGCCTCTGCCGGCCTTAGGCCCGGCGCGCCGCCGCGGCCGCGGCGGCGACGGCGTCGACGATGAACTGGTAGCCGGTGCAGCGGCAGAGGTTACCGGCGAGCGCGGCGCGAATCTCCTCGCGGGTCAGGTGCGGCTCGTCGCGCACCAGGGCCGCGGCGAGCATCAGGAAGCCCGGCGTGCAGAAGCCGCACTGGAGGCCGTGGTGGGCGACGAAGGCCTCCTGAACCGGGTGTAGCCGGTCACCCTGCGCCAGCCCCTCGATCGTCGTCACCTCGTGGCCCTCGGCCTGGGCGGCGAAGAGCAGGCACGAGCGCACCGGCTCACCGTCCAGCCAGACGGTGCAGGCGCCACAGACGCCGTGCTCGCAGCCCAGGTGCGTGCCCGTCAGGCCGAGATCATCGCGCAGGAAGTCGGCCAGGGTGCGCCGCGGCTCGGCGTAGCCCTCGAGGGCCGCGCCATTGACGCGCAGGACGATGCG
>JACQUS010000211.1 GCA_016210125.1 Chloroflexota bacterium
AGCTGCACTTGTCCAGCGGCGGCGGCCTTGATGGCCTGGCACAGCTCGTCGGCCTGGGCATCCTTCAGCAGATAGCCGATGGCCCCGGCGCGCACGGCGCCGGCGCCCACGGCCCCGACGACCGTCGCGTCCTCCAGCACAGTGGTGAGCGCCAGCACCTCGGTCTGCGGCAGCGCGCGGCGGATGGCCGCCGTGGCGGCGATGCCGTCCATGACCGGCATGAGCAGGTCCATCAGCACGACGTCGGGCGCGAGCTGCCGCGCCAGGCGGACGGCCGCGGCCCCGTCGGGTGCCTCGCCCACGACCTCCAGGTCGGGGTCGAGGCTCAGAAACATGCGCAGGCCCTGGCGCACGACGGCATGGTCGTCGGCGATCAGCACGCGAATCGCCATGCTGGCGCCAGCGTCCCACTCGGTCTTTCGACGGACGGCGCAAGTCGGTCGAAGGTCCGGCCGCCGCGCCGTCCTTGGCCACAAGTGTAGCACGCCCCGCGAGGCTATTCTGGGCAGGAGCGCGCATAGCGCACGCGTAGGCGCGGCATGTCGCTGGGAGGGGGCTGTGTGTCCGAGCTATCAGAGTATATTGGCGCGAGAGTTGCAGTACGAGGACCTGGCGCGCGAGGCAGAGCGCGCCCAGGTCGCCCGCCAGGCCGCACCGACCGCGTCCGGCGCTGGCCCGCTGGCGCGGCGGCTGGCTATGTGGCTGGGAGGCCTGCTCGTGCAGTGGGGCTTGCGTCTGCACGCCGACTACACGCTCGCGCCGCTGGTGGCGGTGCCGGTGCTCCTGGTGCGCGGGGGCCTGGTGCGCGGGGGCTGCCTCCCCGGCCGCGACCGCCGACCGGCAGCGGACGAGCGGCGTTGGTGAGCGACGGGGAGCGCACGCTGCTCTACGCTCGTCGCCGGCCCCAGCGCCCGCCGTATGCCCTCGTCGCCGCCGACCTGCTGCCCCGCTCGCGTCGCGGCGACGGCTGAGCGCCATGCCGACCCAAGGCGCAAGGCCCCGTTACCGTGCAAGCCGCGGACCTCCCGCTCGCGTCGCGGCGACGGCTGAGCGCCATGCCGACGGTGCTCCTGACGGTCCTCCTGGTCGACGACCGCGCGGCGGTCCGCCGCGGGCTGCGCATGCGGCTGGCTCTGGAGCCGGATCTGGCCATCGTCGGCGAGGCGTGCGACGGCGCGGCCGCGTTGGCGCTCGTGCCGATGGTGCGCCCCGACGTCGTGCTCGTGGACGTGGCCATGCCCGGCATGGACGGCATCGCCGCGACGGCGGCGCTGCGGGCGCGGGCGCCGCGCACGGCCGTCGTCGTGCTGAGCATCCACGACGACGCGACGACGCGCGCGCGCGCACTCGCGGCTGGCGCGGCGGCGTTCGTGGAGAAACGCGCCGGCGTGGCCGCGCTGCTGGCGGCCATTCGCGCCGCCGGAGGTAGGTGTGATGCGTAGGTCGAGGTCGCCTGGGCGACTGCTCCAGCGCGCCTTCGCCTGGCTGACGGCCAAGAGCGAGCCGCTCAACCACCGGCTTTACGGCGCGCGCCGGCGGGCGCTGCTGGCCGACCTGCGGGGCGACGTCGTCGAGATCGGGCCCGGCAGCGGCATCAATCTCGACTACCTCGCGCCCGGCGTCCGCTGGACCGGCGTCGAGCCGAACCCGTTCATGCACCGCTACCTGCGGGCGAAGGCACAGCGGCGCCGGCTGGCGGTCCACCTCGTCGTGGGCCGCGCCGAGGCCCTGCCCCTGGCCGACCGCTGCGCCGACGCCGTCGTCGGCACGCTGGTGCTCTGCTCGGTGGCCGATGTGGCTGCCACGCTGCGCGAGGTGCGCCGTGTGCTGCGGCCGGGCGGGCGCTTCGTGTTCATCGAGCACGTCGCTGCGCCGGCCGGCAGCGGGCTACGGCGCGCGCAGGAGCTGATCCGCCCGCTGTGGCGCACCCTCGCCGGCGGCTGCGAGCCGGACCGCGAGACATGGGCCACACTGGAACTCGCCGGGTTCGCCTCCGTGAGCTACGAGCACTTCCGGGTCGGCGTGCCGCTTCGTCTGGTCGAGCCGCACATCGCCGGCGTGGCCGTCGCGCCGTAGCGACCCCGCCGCTACACATCCCGGTCTTTTTTCACAAAGGAGAGGTAACACCCGACTCGTACCACTCGTACGTGTTAGTAGAGAGCGCATCTGGTAGCCACCGCGGCGTGGCGGCGTGCTGCCATCTCGGCGTCGGAGGGTGTGCGATGCGCACCTTCGTCTTGCCCTGCAGCGGGGACGGCGAATGCGCCGGCATCCGCCGCGGCGTGCGCCGTGCCGCGGACCGCGGCCGTGGCGTTCGGCAGGCCTGCTTGGGCCGACTCGTCGTGATGGCCCTGGCCACGCTCCTGGCCGCGCTCGGCGGCGCGGCGCCGGCCGCCGAGGCCAACCGCTTCGGACCGCCATGGCTGGGAATCGTCACGGCCGATGACGCGGTCGTCCTCAGCAGACCCGCGCTCGACGCCCCACCGGTCGGGCCGGTGGAGAAAGACGCCTTGCTGCCGGTGCTCGGCGTCGTATGGGGCGACCCCGGTCCGGACGGCCAGACGACCTGGTACCGCACCCCGGTCGGCTACCTGCCCAGTGCCGTCGTCCGCGAGCAGCGCGCGCCCTGGACCGCCGAGATCGTGCGCGACGATGTGCCAGTGTTCAACAAGCCCAACGGCAGGAGCGGCGCGCGCCGCCACCTGCGGGCCGGGGACGTGGTGCGCGTGACCGGGCTCTCGCCGGGGCTGGACGGCGACCCCTACGTCTGGTGGGCCACCACCGAAGGGTGGATTCGGCTGGAGCCGGGCTGGCCGGCGACCGCCGTCCTCTGGCCCACCGGCAGCCCCTACACGACCGCCTGGGACCTTCCAGCGCCGGAGGAGGCCGCGCGCGGCTGGTGGGGCCAGGTCGTCGAAGGCGCCAACGTGCGCGCGGCGGCTACGACCGAGTCGCCCATCGTCGGCCGCCTGGCCGCCGGCCAGCTCGTCAAGGTCCTGGGCGAGGAGCAGGGAGAGCACGTCCGCGGCAGCGCCGCCTGGTACCGCGTCGACGGCGGGCGCTACGCCGGCGCGCGCGTCCACAGCTCGCTGGTACGCCCGTTCGCACCGCCGCGACCCAGCCTCGCGCGGCCCTCCCGCCCGCCGGCCGACGGCACCTGGATCACCATCGACCGCCGGCTGGCGACACTGACGCTGGTGCGCGCCGGCGCCATCGCCTTCGTTACCTACGTGAGCCTCGGCACGGCCGGCACAAGCACGCCAGCCGGACTCTACAGCACGTTCGGCAAGTTCCGCTACGACGACATGACCAGCGCCAGCGTGCCCGACGCGCAGCACTCGTACGACCTCCCCAACGTGCCCTCGACGCAGTACTTCCGCGCCGGCGGCTACGCGATTCACGGCACGTACTGGCACGACGACTTCGGCGCGGTGCACAGCTTGGGCTGCGTGAACCTCACGCTCACGGATAGCGCCTACCTGTTCGCGCTGACGCGGCCGGCGCTGCGGCCGGAGGACGACCTGCGCTGGAGCGCCGCCGCCGGCGCCACGCCGGTGCTGATCGTCAACTAGAGTGTGTCGCCGGAGGCGTTGCGGCGAGCCGTCGGCGTGCCACCGCGGCGCCACGCTCCCTACCCTACGCCGCGCAGCAGAGCGGCACCACCTCGCGCAGCACGGCCACGGCGGCGTCGACCTCCTCGGCCGTGTTCGTGGGGCCGAGGCTGAGCCGCAGGCTGGCGCGGGCGAGCTCCGGCGGGTAGCCCATGGCCAGCAGCACGTGCGACGGTTCCAGCGAGCCGGAGGTGCAGGCCGACCCGCTGGACGCCGCGACCCCACGGAAGTCGAGGTTGAGGAGCAGCGTCTCGCTCTCCACGCCAGGCAGGATGAAGCTGGCGATGTGCGGCAGGCGCGCGGTGGGGTGCCCGGTAAGGAGGGCGTTCGGCACGGCTGCCAGCACGCCGGCGACGAGCCGGTCGCGCAGCGCGCCGATGCGCGCGACGCGCGCGGCGCGCTCGGCTTGCGCCAGGCGGAGCGCCGTCGCCAGGCCGACGATGCCGGCGACGTTCTCCGTGCTGGCGCGCCGGCCGCGCTCCTGTCCGCCACCGTGGACCAGCGGGTGGATGCGCACGCCACGGCGGACGTAGAGCGCGCCGACGCCCTTCGGGCCGTGGAGCTTGTGCGCCGCGAGGCTGAGCAGGTCGACACCAAGCGCGCCCACGTCGACCGCCAGCAGGCCGACCGCCTGCACCGCGTCGGTGTGCAGCGGGATGCCGCGGGCGCGGGTGAGACGGGCCATCGCAGCGATGGGCTGGAGCGTGCCCACCTCGTTGTTGCCGAGCATGACGCTGACGAGGACCGTCTCGTCGTCCAGCGCCGCCTCCAGCGCGGCCAGGTCGACCGTGCCGTGGCGGGCCACCGGCACGTAGGTGACGCGGAAGCCGTGCTCCTGCGCGAGGTACTCGCAGCTATGCAAGACGGCGTGGTGCTCGACGGCCGAGGTGACGATGTGGCGGCCGCGCGGGCGACCGGCGAAGGCCACGCCGACGATGGCCGTCGTGTCGGCCTCACTGCCGCTGGCGGTGAAGACGATCTCGCTGGCCTGCGCGCCCAACGCCGCGGCCACCGTGTCACGCGCCTCGTCCAACGCCTGCCGGGCCTCGCGCGCCGAGGCGTAGATGCTCGACGGGTTGCCGTAGCGCGGGCCGAGGTAGGGCAACATGGCGTCGAGGACGCGCGGGTCCAACGGCGTGGTCGCGGCGTGGTCGAGGTAGATCGTGGGCAAGGCGGGCATCCGCTTGTAGCTACCACATGCTCTGCCTAGAGCATACCCCACGCCGCGCGAGCGGTGCGCTGGCAGCGACGAGGACCGACGATCCCAGCCGCGCTCCTCCTCTCCGCGCGCGGAGAGGAGGGAGGGAGGCGAGACCTAGCGCTCGATGGGTGCGCCGACGAGGCTGCCCCACTCGGTCCACGAGCCATCGTAGTTGCGGACGCTGGCGTAGCCGAGCAGCTCGTGCAGGACGAACCAGGTGTGCGCCGAGCGCTCGCCGATGCGGCAGTAGGCGATGATCTCCTTGTCCGGCGTGATGCCTTTCCCGCCGTAGATCTGCCGCAGCTCGTCGGCCGCCCTGAACGTGCCGTCCTCGTTGACCGCCGTGGCCCAGGGGATGTTGGCCGCGCCGGGCAGGTGCCCGCCGCGCTGCGCGCCTTCCTGCGGCAGGTTCTCCGGCGCCAGCAGCTCGCCGCGATACTCGGCCGGCGAGCGCACGTCGACCAACGCGATGTTCGCGCGATCGAGGCTCTGCGCCACCTGGTCACGGAGGGCGCGGATGTCCCGCGACGGCTCCGCAGCGCGGTACTGCGCCGCGGTGACGCGCGGCGCCTCGGTGGTCAGCGGGCGCTGCTCCGCGAGCCACTTCTTGCGCCCGCCGTTCATGAGCGCGGCGCGCTGGTGGCCGTAGTACCGGACGACCCAGTAGGCGAAGGCGGCAAACCAGTTGTTATTGTCGCCGTACAGGATCACGAACGTGTCGTTGCCGATTCCCGACTCGCCGAGCAGCTTCTCCCAGTTCTCCTCCATGGCGATGTCGCGGCGGACCTGCTCGGAGAGGTCGCGCTTCCAGCTCCAGTCGATAGCCCCGGCGACGTGGCCGGTCTCGTAGGCGGTCGTGTCGACGTCGACCTCGACGAGGCGGATGGTGGGGTCGTGCAGGTGATCGGCAACCCACTGCGTCGAGACCAGCACCTCGGGCTTGGCGTAGCCTGCCATAGCGACCTCCTTCCGCGCGCTTTCCGCCTGCTTGAGCCTACCGATGGCCTCCACACTTCAGGCGAGTCGCCCGGAGTCTAGCGCAGGTGAGTGCCTTTTGTCAAAGGGCGATCCGCCCCACTTCTGCCCCAGCCCTCGTCCCGAGCGGCCTCTAGCGCGGCAGCACGCGTCCCGTCCGCCGCGCCCCGGCTGCCCTTCTGCTATACTCCTCCTGTGAAAATGGCTTGCAGCCGGCGCCGCCCCACCCCTCCCCGACTGGGACGCAGAGGGGCGAAGCCCCTCTGCACTCCCCGCGGCGCAGCCGCTTTTCATGCACCGCTGGCGTCGCGCAGCGACATGGCCACCTCCCGGCGAGGTTGACGGTGTCTGTGGTCACCATCCTGCACTGTGCCGATCTGCACCTCGGCGTCGAGAACTACGGCCACCCCGACCCCGCGACGGGCATGAGCACGCGTCTCGGAGACTTCCTGCGTGCGTTCGACCAGGCCATCGACGAGGCAGTAGCGCTGCCGGTCGATCTGGTGGTGTTCGCCGGCGACGCGTACAAGTCGCGCGACCCCAGCCCGACGCACCAGCGCGCGTTCGCCGCGCGCATCGCCCGCCTCTCCGCTGCCGGCATCCCGACGGTGCTGCTAGTCGGCAATCACGATCTGCCACTCTCCACGCTGCGGGCCAACACCCTCGACATCTTTAGCACCCTGAACGTGCCGCACGTGTGGGTGGCGCGCACGGCCGAGGTGCAGCGCTTCGAGACCCGCCACGGCGCGGTGCAGGTGGCGGCCCTGCCGTGGGTGATGCGCCACGCCGTGCTGGCCAGGGAGGAGATGCGCGACCGCAGCGTCGAGGAGCTCGACCGCCTGCTGGAGGCGCGCATCGCCAACATCCTCCAGAATCTCCTGGCGAAGCTCGATCCCGACGTCCCGGCCGTTCTGACGGCGCACTGTAGCGTCGCTGGGGCCGTCTACGGCTCGGAGCGCAGCGTCATGCTGGGCCAAGACTTGCTCTTTCAGCAGAGCCTGCTGGCGCGGCCGCCGCTGCGCTACGTCGCCCTCGGCCACATCCACAAGCACCAGAGCCTGGGCGTCGACATCCCGATGGTCTACCCCGGCAGTATGGAGCGCATCGACTTCGGCGAGGAGCGCGAGGACAAGGGCTACGTCATCGTGCGCCTGTCGAAGACTCGACTCGGCGAGGGCCGCGAGGTCGACTGGGAGTTTCGCCGGACGCCGGCGCGGCGCTTCGTCACGGTCGAGGTCACCTGCTACGGCGACGACCCGCTGGCCGAGGTTCAGCGCGCTGTCGCCGCTGTCGACGTGCGCGACGCCGTGGCGCGGCTCATGATCACCGCCCGGCCCGAGCACGAGGCGCGCTTGGTCGACCGCGAGCTGCGCGCCCTGCTGCGCGAAGCGCACTACGTCGCCGGGGTGCGGCGAGAGATCCGGCATCCGGAGCGGCCGCGCGTCGCCGGCCTGAGCGTCGAGAGCTGGACGCCGCTCCAGGCGCTGGAGCACTACCTGCGCCAGCGCAGCACGCCGCCCGACCGCCTGGCGGCGCTGCTGGATCGCGCGCGTACGCTCGTCGACGAGCCGGTCGCGTGATCCCCCTGCGCCTGCAGGTCCGCAACTTCCTGAGCTACCGCGACGACGTGCCGCCGCTGCTGTTCGACGGCTTCCGGCTGGCCTGCCTGAGCGGGCTCAACGGCCACGGCAAGTCGGCGCTGCTCGACGCCATCACCTGGGCGCTGTGGGGCAAGTCACGCGCGCGCAACGACGACGAGCTGGTCCACCTCGGCCGCAGCGAGATGGAGGTGCAGTTCGACTTCCAGGCCGGCCCCAACGTCTACCGCGTGATCCGCAAGCGCACCTTCCACGGCGGGCGCGCCGCGGCCCGCAGCACGGTGCTCCTCGACTTCCAGGTGCGCGATGGCGAGCAGTTCCGCTCCATCGCCGGCAATAGCGCCCGCCAGACGGAGCAGGAGATCGTCCGCCGGCTGCGCCTCGACTATGATACGTTCGTCCACTCGGCGTTCATCCTCCAGGGCAAGGCCGATGCCTTCACCACCAAGCCACCCAACGAGCGCAAGCGTATCCTCGGCGAGCTGCTCGGCCTCGCGCTCTACGACGACCTCGAGCAGCGCGCCCGCGAGCGCAGCCGCGAGCTGGAGCGTCAGGAACACGAGCTCGAAGGCGCGCTGGCCGACCTTGAGCGCCAGCTCTCCGAGCGCCCGCGCTGGCAGCAGGAGCGCGTGGCCGCCGAGCAAGCCTTCATGCTGGCCGAGGCCGAGCTGCGCGCCGCCGACGCCGAGCTGGACCGCCTGCGCGGGCGCTCCGCGGCGCTGGAGCAGCGCGGCCGCGAGCTAGCGGCCTTGCAGCAGCGGCTTGAGCGCGCCCGCCAGCATCTGGCCGCTGACGAGCGCCGCCTGGTCGACCTGGCGGCGGGCATCCAGCAGGTCGAAGCCATCATCGCCGGCCGCGCAGACCTGGAGCGCAAGATCGGGCGGCGCGACGCGCTGCGGCGCGAGGTCGACGAGCAGGAGCGCCGCCGCGACCAGCGCGCCGGCCTGGAGAGCGAGGCGCAGAGCCTGCACCTGGCGATCGAGCGCGCCAAGAGCGTGCTGGAGAAGGAGCACGCTGCGCTGGCCGAGCGCGTGCGCACGCTGCGGCAGCAGGCCGCGCAGCGCGAGCCCTTGGCGAGCGCAATCGAGGCGGCGGCCGCGCAGCTTCGCGCCCTCGAGGCCGACGAGGCGCGTCTGGCCGAGCTACGCACGGCGCTGGCTGACGCGCAGGCGCGCCAGGAGCAGCTTCAACGCGACAACCAGCGCCTGAACGAGGAGGGCCAACGCCTGAAGCAGCAGGCCGACCTGCTCGGCCACGCCGAGGCGGCCTGCCCGACGTGCGGCACGGCGCTGCCCGCGGACCGCCGCGACCAGGCCCTGGCGCACCTCGAGGCCGAGCTCGGCACGCGCCGCGCCGCCTACCAGGCCAACGCCGAGGAGATCAAGCGCCTGGCGGCGGACGCCGAGGCCGCGGGGCGCGACGCGGCGGAGTGCGAGCGACGCGTCAAGCAGCTCGCTGCGCTGCGCGAGCGCCTCGGCGGCCTGCGCGATCGGCACCAGAAAGCCGAGGACGCCGCCGCCGGACTACTCGCCGACGAGCCGTCGCTGGCCGCCGTCGACGAGCGCCTGCGTGGCGGCGAGTACGCCGCGGCCGAGCGCGCGCGCCTGGCGGAGCTGGAGGCCGAGATGGCCGGCCTCGCGTACGATCCGGCCGAGCACAAGGCGCTCCGCGACGAGCTGGCCGCGCTGGGCGACGTCGACCGCGCGTGGGCGGCGCTCGAGCACGCCGAGCGGGCCATCGCCCGCGACCGCGCCGAGCACGCTGCGCTGGCCCTCCGGCTCGCCGAGCAGCGCGCCGAGCTGGACCACGAGGCCAAGCGCGCCGCCGAGCTGGCGGCCGACGTCGCCGCGCTCGACGACCTGCGGACGCAGGTGCGGGAGCAGGACGCGCGCTGCCAGCAGGTCGCCCAGGAGGCGCGGACGGCGCGCGATCGCCTAGCCGGCGCGCAGCAGATGCTCGACCACCTGGCCCGCGTCGAGCGCGACCTAGGCGCCCGCCGCGCCGAGTGCGCGCGCGTCGCCGCCGAGCGCTCGCTCTACGGCGAGCTCGCGGACGCGTTCAGCCGCCGCGGCGTGCAGGCCATGCTCATCGAGCAGGTGCTGCCGGAGCTGGAGGACGAGGCCAACGGCTTGCTTGCACGCCTCAGCGAGAGCAACATGCGCGTGCGCTTCGAGACGCAGCGCGCCACGCGCTCCGGCGAGGGCACCATCGAGACGCTGGACATCCGCATCGCGGACGACGCCGGCACGCGCCCATACGAGCTGTACAGCGGTGGCGAGGCCTTCCGGATCGACTTCGCCATTCGCATCGCGCTGAGCAAGCTGCTGGCGCGGCGCGCCGGGGCGCAGGTGCAGATGCTGGTCATCGACGAGGGCTTCGGCACGCAGGACGAGCGCGGCTGCGAGCGCCTGGTCGAGGCCATCAACGCCATCAGCGACGACTTCGAGAAGGTGCTGGTCATCACCCACGTCGAGCGGCTGAAGGACGTCTTCCCCGTGCGTATCGAGGTGACCAAGACCCTGGAGGCCGGCTCGCAGTTCGTGGTCATGTAGCACCGCGCGCGGGGGAATTCGTCGGGGCGCGCCGGCACGCCCCCCACCCCACCCGAGAGAGAAGCCCAATAAAGAGAAGCCCAATAAAGAGAAGCCCAATAAAGAGAACCCCCAAAAAGAGAACCCCCAAAAAGAGAACCCCAAAGAGGGCTTCGCCCCCTTTGGATTCCCCCGTTCAATCCCGTTGGCCGAGGCCCGCCGCGGGGCAAACTCGTCCTGCGAACTTGGCTGCGGCGGGCGCCGCCTTGCCCCACTCCTCCCGGGGTCGAATACGGCGGCTACCCGCCGTAGATCTCGGCCCAGGTGTCGCGGATCTCGTTCAGCTTCTTCTTCATCTCCACCGGGTTCGGCACGATCAGGTCCTTCGGGTCGAAGGTGAACATGTCGCTAGGGTACTTCACGTCCGCGCGCGCCACGGCGAGGTAGCGGTCGGCCAGGAACTGCTGGTGGTCGCGCGAGCTCAGGTACTCGACGAGTAGCTTGGCCGCGTTCGGGTTGGGCGCGTCCTTGACGATAGCGGCGAGCACCACGGTGGCCATCGGGCCTTCCTTGGCCCAGTGGAACTTGGCCGGCTGGCCCTTGCGCACGTCGTTGCTGACGCTGTACTCGACGATGCCCAGGGCGATGGGCCGCTCGCCGCTGTACAGAATCGGGTTCTGCTCGAAGCTGGAGCGCACGATGGCCACGCCGAGGTCCTTCAGCTTGCGGTAGTAGTCCCAGCCGTACTTCTGCGTCAGCACGAAGGTCAGCTCGGTATGCACGCCGCTGTGCTGCGGGTGCGCGTGGCTGACCTTGCCCTTGTACTTCGGGTTGAGGGCCTCCTGGTAGCTCTTGGGCGCTTCGGCGTCGGGGACGACCTTCGGATTGTAGGCGATGCCCGACATGGCCATGAACGTCGTATGGTAGTAGCCATCGGGGTTACGCAGGCTCGGCGCGAGGCCGGCGACCGTTTTCGGCGTGTAGCGCTCCAGCGCGCCGCGCTCGATGTAGTCGAGGAAGAGCACGTGGCTGCCGTGCTCGATCACGTCGGTGGCGCGGAGGCCGGCCTGGCGCTCGCGCATGACGCGCGTGTAAATGGGGCCGGAGCTGAGGCGCGAGAACTCGACCGTGACGCCCGTCTTCTCCTTGAAGCGCTTGGCCGTCTCCTCGCCAACCTTCTGCTCGAGCGCCGAGAGGAAGACGACCTTGCCCTCTTTCTTGGCGGCGTCGAGCAGCGACGCGTCCGGCGTCCAGACGGCCGGCTCCTGAGCCGCCGCCGGCTTGGCCGGCTGGGCGGGCTTGGCCGGCGCGGGAGCGGCCGGCTGGGCCGGCTTCGCCGCCGGCTCGGCAGGCTTAGCGGCCGGCGCCGGCGCCGGGGCGGCCTGGGCCGGCTTGGCCGGCTCGGCCGGCTTCGCCGCGGCCGGCGCTGGCGCGGCGGGCTGTGCCGGCGCGGCGGGCGCGCAGGCTGCGGCGATCATCCACAGAGCGACCATCAAAGCTGCCATCGCGGCGCGAAGCTGCGGGCGGCCGACCATCTCTCTCCTCCTGCGCGGTGGGATGCCTGAGCCTAGCAGGAGGCGAGCGAGGCGTCAAGGGCCTGGCGGCCGCCGCTGGACCTCAGCCCCAGGCGGCCAAGAACTCCGCGATGCGGCCGACGATGCGGCGGATGATCTCCTGCCCCTTGGCGGCCGACGCCGGGCTGGGGTCGCCGAAGTGCCCCAGCGCCCCGCGCTCGCTGGTCAGCAGGTGCATCTGCACGTCGGGGAAGCGCGACTGGAGGGTGTCGTAGGCCGTGCCGACTTGGAAGCGCTCGGTGCGCACCAGCTCCGGTCGGATGGCCAAGAGCAGCGAGGCCGCCAGCTCGCTGCCGTGCCCGGCGCCGCCCTCGGGGTCGCGCAGCACGTCGCGCGCCTGGCGGGCGGCGAAGCGCCAGAAGTCGATCTGCGCGCCTTTGACGCCGCGCTTGGCCAGCGCGCGGATGGCCTCTTCGATGGCGAACATGTTCGGGCCGTGGCCGTTCACGTAGAAGACGCGGCGCACGCCGACGTCGGCCAGGCAGGTGCAGCTATCGACCAGGCAGTCGCGGATGGCCGCCGGGCTGATGGCCGCCGCGCCGGGGAAGCCCAGGTTGCCCATTGACCAAGCCAGGGGCAGCGTCGGCATGACTAGCGCGCCGACGTGCTCGCCGACCGCGCGCGCGATGTGCTCGACGACGTAGCTCTCCGTGCCGAGCGGCAGCGCGACGCCGTACGTCTCCAGAGCGCCGAGCGGATACACGAGCAGGTCGGTCTGGCCGAGCTGCGCCTTCACATCCTCCCAGGTGGCATCCGGCAGAAACACGGGAGACCCTCCTTGCGCTATGCGCCACATCGTGCCAGCGCTTGTATGCCTGGCGCGCTGCGGATTATGCTGCCCCAGCGCGCGGGGCGCAAGGGGCACCGCTGGCGAGGCGCTGGCCGCCGCCCGCGCAGCCCGCGCCGCGCCGGCGTGCACGCGCCTCATCGCGGTCCAGCGCCGACAGTCATTGTGC
>JACQUS010000215.1 GCA_016210125.1 Chloroflexota bacterium
CGGGGCCGACGACGCGCACCAGGACGACGCCGACCGCGAGCTTGCCGCCGCCTTGGCGGGACCGGGCGTCGAGGTCCACGGCCCGACGGCCGGCCAGATGAGCCTTCGCGCAGCCAGAGACGGCCTCCTGCGCGTGGATAGCGTGCTGCTGCGGCGCATCAACGAGCTCGACCGCCTCGCCGTCTTCACGCTCTTCGACCACCAGCTCGTCCAGGCCGGCACGGAGGTCGCCGGGGCGAAGGTGACCGCGCTGGTCGTGCCGCGCGCGCCGGTGGCCGCCGCGGTCGCGCTGGCGCGGATCGCCGGCGGCGTCCTGCGCGTCCTGCCACTCCTCCCGCGCCGGGTCGGCGTGCTGGTGAGCGAGCGCATGGCTGCCGGGGCGCGGCGGCGCTTCCACGTGAGCATCCAGCGCAAGCTGCGCCACTTCGGCTGCCAGCGCGTGGCCTTCGTCGAGGTGCCAAGCACCCAGTCGGCCGCCCGCGCGGCCCTGCGCGAGGTGCGCGCCGGCGGTGCCGAGATCATCCTGGCGGCCGGCGGGTCGTGGACCAATCCGGCCGACCCGCTGTTCGCGGCGCTGGAGGAGGACGGCGTCGCCTTGGAGCGGCTGGGGCTGCCGGCCGACCCAGGCACGTACTTCTGGGTGGCTTACGACGGCGCGACGCCCATCGTCGGGCTGCCGGCGTGCGCGACGCTGGCCGAGGCGACGATTGCCGACCTGCTCATCGCCAAGCTCCTCGCCGGCGAGCGGCTGACGCGCGCCGAGCTGGCGAGCTTCGGCCACGGCGGGCTCTTCACGCGCGAGACCGTGTTCCTGCTGCCCCGCTTCCCGGAGCCACCGAGGCGCGCGGTCGCGGCGGCCGACGACGGCGAGGTCCCGTGCCGGAGCTAGCGCCGCGCGCGGCGCTCCTGTCGCGCTGGGGCGAACCGCGTGTTTGCTCGCGCGAGCGCATAGGAGGGCGGGGCGAATACAAGATTCGCCCTTACGGCACTGCTGCGCCTCAGAGCGCGCAGTCCGCAGGCACATGCAGCTCGCTTGAGCAGCGCACCGGAGGAAGGCCATCGCACTTACCGAATCGCGGCCGGCCACGCCGGCCACGGGCCGCACGCTGCCACGCGCCGACCGCGCCTGGGTCGGCGTCGCCGCGCTGGCGGTGGCGGCCTTCGCGCTGCGCGTGGCGTTCCTCGACCGGCAGAGCCTGTGGGTCGACGAGGCGCTGAGCGTCGTCTTCGCCGACCGGCCCGTCCCCGACCTCTTCCGCACGCTGGTCACGGCCGACATCCACCCGCCGCTCTATCCGCTGCTGCTGCACGCCTGGTTCAAGCTCGCCGGCACGAGTGAACTGGCCGCGCGCTTGCCCTCGGTCATCTTCGGCACGCTGCTCGTGCCGGCGGTTTACGCTCTTGCGCGCGCCCTCGCCGCGCCGGACCGACGCGTCGGGCGTTGGTGGGGGCTGGTTACGGCAGCGCTCGTCGCCGCGTCGCCCTTCCTGGTCTACTTCTCGCAGGAGGCGCGCAACTACAGCGCGGTCACCTTCTGGGTGACGCTGGCGCTCCTTTGCCTATGGCAGGCGCTGCGCGACGGGCGGCCACGGTGGTGGGCGGCCTACGGTCTGGCGACGCTCGCCGCCATCTACACGCACTACAACGCCTTCCTCATGCTGGCCGCGCCACCGCTCCTCCTGCTGCTCGGCTGGCGGCGCTTCGGCACGGCGCTGCGGCCCTGGCTGACGACGGTCGCCGTCGTCGGCGTAGCCTACCTGCCCTGGGCAGCCTATGCGCTGGCGCAGCTCGCGCGCATCGACGACTTCTGGCCGGGCACCATCGACCCGCTGACCGTTGCCGAGCGCACCTGGCTGGCCTTCAGCGGCGGGCAGGGCGCGTGGGTCGCGCCGGCCGGCATCCTGGCCGTGGCCCTCGTTGCCCTTGGGCTGCGGCCGCTGCGCCACCGCCGGCTGGCCGCCGAGCCGGCGGCGCTGCTCTTCCTCGTGCTTCACTTGGTCGTACCGTTCGTCGTCATCTATGCGCTGGTGGCCTTCCGCCCCAAGTTCAGCGCGCGCTACCTCATCATCCTGGCGCCGCTGTTCTACCTCCTGTTGGCACGCGGGCTCGTCGCGCTGGCCGCGCCCGACGCGCCGTGGCGCGACTGGCGGGTGCGCGCGCAGCGGGCTGCGGCGGCCGCGCTGGCCGTCGGCCTAGCGCTCACCTCCGCGACCGGCGTCTACGCCGTCTATGCCGACCCTGGCTACCAGCGCGAGGACTACCGCGGCCTTGTAGCCTACGTGCGCCAGCACTGGCAGCCGGGCGACGTCGTCGTGCTGGTGATGGACGCCTACCAGCCGATCGTCTACTACGGCAAGGGCCAGCTTCCCTACCAGGGAGTGCAGCCTTATGACGACCAGCAGTGGGCCGTCGACCGGCTCAACGAGGTGGCTGAGCGCCACCGCCGCCTCTGGGTAGTGCTCTGGCACGAGGACTGGGCCGACCCGACCCGCTACGCGCGGCACCTCATCGAAGAGGCCGGCCGCGAGGTGCCGCTGGCGGTGCGCTTCCACGGGCTCGGGCTGCGCCTGTTTGAGCTGCCCCCGGGCACGCGCTTCGCCGTCGCGCCGCGCATTGCCCAGCCCGCCGAGCAGCGCTTCGGCGACGACCTGCTCTTCCTCGGCTGGAACGCGCCGGCCGACGCAGCAGCGGGCACTTCGGCCACCTACGACCTGCACTGGCGCGCGCTGGCGCCGCCGCAGCGCGACGTGGCGACGACTGTGGCCCTCCGCGACGCCGCTGGCCGCCTCGTCGCTAAGGCCGACTGCCCGACGGGCCACTGGACCTACCCGCCACCGCGCTGGGCCGTCGGCCCGGTCGTGCACAGCCAATGCGCGGTGCGGCTGCCCGGCTATCTCCTGCCCGGCGAGTATCGCGCTAGCGCCAACCTCTGGGACCGCGAGCAGGCCGCCCCGGTCGAGCGGCGCGACGGCGCCGGGCGAGCCCTCGATCCGGAGCAGCCGCTGGGCACGCTGCGCGTCCTGCCGCGCCTGCCCGATGATGCCGCGGCGTCGACTGCGCTGCGCGTCGACCGCGCCTTCGGCCCTTCCGGGCAGGGAATCCTGCGACTGCACGGCGCCGAGCTGTCGCCAGCGGTCGCGCGCGCCGGCGACGAGGTGCGGCTCACGCTCTTCTGGGAAGCGCTGGCCCAGCCGCCGGCCGACTACGCTCTAGAGGTGCGCCTGGGTGAGGCGCTCGCCCTGCGCCGCGCGGCGCCCGCCGGCACGGAGACGACGAGCCGCTGGCCACCCGGTGCCTGGCACGTCGGCGAGGTGGCGCTGCGCGTGCCGTCCGCGCTGCCTCCGGGGGAGTATGCCGTGACGGTAGCCCTGCGGGACGGCAGCGGGCACGCGCTCGGCGTCGACGGGGTCGAGGCCGCCGGGGTGGGTTCGATCCGCGTGATGCCCTGAGATCGGCGCACCGGTGCTTGGGACGGGATCGGCGTGAGGCGTGAGGCACTCCTCCTCGGCCTGGCCGCGGCGCTGGCCGCGCTGCTGGATGCCGGGCTCGGCACCTGGCCGCTAGGCGCGGCCGGCTGGCTGGCCTTGCTCGGTGTGCTCTGCGTCGAGCACGGCGCCGCCGTGGCTGGCGCGGCTGCGCTGGCCTTGGCCGCCGCGCTGGCGCCGCCGGCCGTCGTCGCCTTGCCGCTGGCCGCACTCGCGGCGCTGCGCGTCTGCGGTCGGGCGTACGCGCTGCGCTTCGCCGCTGTCGCCGTCGCGGTGCTCGCGCTGGGCCTGGCCGCGCGAAGCCTGGCTGGCTGGCCGCCGCCCACCCCGGCAGCGGTCGCAGTAGCGCCGCTGACCGCTGGGGCGCTCAATCTGTGGTGGGTGCTGCTCGAGGCGACGGCGACGCACCTCCCCGCCGGCGTGCACGCTGCGCGCTTGCCCCTCTACATGTGGAGTCTGATTGCCTGGCTGCCATTCTACGCCCTCGCCGCGTTCGCGGTTTGGCGCGGCACTGCCGCCGTCGGTGCGGCGGCGGCCCTCGCCGTGTTCACCTTCGGCACCATCGCCACCGGCCAAGGCCCGGCCGACGGCCTGCCTGCCGCGGTGCTGGGCCTGGTGCTCGTGCGGCGTGGCGGCTGGTGGCCGCTGCTCGCCGGCGGCGTCCTGGCCGCGACGCTGGCCAGCCTGGCCCTGGCGCCGCTCAGCGTGCCGCCGTCGCCGGCGCCGCGCGTGGCCGTCGACGCGCGGACGCTGGCCGCGCTGGCGCGCGTCGGGCTGCTGGCCGTCTGGGCCGTCGCGCTCGTCGCGCCGCTCTGGCAGCGGCTTCCAGAGCGCTGGCGGCGGCTGTTGGCCGCCGAGCCGCCGGGTCCGTCGGCTTAGGCACAGTGGAGGACAAGATCGAGTCGAAGTCAGGCGTTAGCCACGCTCGGCCCACGTCGTGCTTCCTCGCGATGTCCCCGCATGCTGCGTACGCTAGCGATTATCGGACCCTCGACAAGACTGGACGCCGAGTTTCATCCTGGCGATCCGCTATAGGCCCGCGAGTACGATGCGGCCCGACGGCGGTGCCGCCGGTGGGTGGCGCATCTTGTCGGGCACGGGGGGCAGCTCGTCGGCACGGAAGCAGGGACCGGCGATGACTGCCTCCAGGAGCTTGGCCTGCTCAGGATAGCCCGCGATGGTGGCCTCCAGCACCCAGAGCAGCTCCAGTAGCTCGGTGGTGAACTCGCTCGTCCAGCGCTCGGGGCGGATGTCGTCGAGGGGCGACGACTTCTTGCCCGCGCCCCGCTTCATGCGGTACCTGAGCCACGACTGCACTACCTTGAGGCCAGACACCTCGAACTCGAAGACCTCGCGTGCCACGGGCTGAAATGTGCCCTCGCCGACGTGCAGCGTCCCTGTCGCGTCGTCGTAGTGGAACGAGTCGGGGTAGCCGTCCGGGTCACCGGGTACGGGCTTGGCGCACCGGGCCGCGCCGCGCGGGACATGCCCGCGCGGTCCACCCCGTGGGACGAAGCGCTCGCCGTACGTGTGCAGACACAGCAACTGTGCGCCGACGGTGCGGACCTCCTCGAAAAGGCCCCCATCCTTCGTGATCGGCACACGCAGTTCGCGCGTCTCGAGCTCCTTCGTAAAGCGTGTAGTGAAGGCCGGCTGTGCCAGTACGCCGTACACGTAGGCCAGGAAATCCTCCGGCGTCACCTTGCGGTTGTACGTCTTGCCCAGCCGATCCAGTAGACCGGGAAGGATGTTCGGCTCCGTTGCTTCGGCCGTGCGGTAGAGGAGGAAGACCTGTTTTCCGCCATACGAGCCCCGAAAATGATGAAGATCAGCAATCAGGGCACTGGCTGTGAGGGCGGGTCCTTGCCCGAGCGGGTGATGCAAGAGAGTCGTCAGATACACCTGTCGCTCACCCTGCGCGCGCCAGAGATCTGGGCGCAGATAGTCAGCCAAGCGGCTATCTACGAGGATCCATTGGCGGTCGAACGACCGATACCCATACCGCGCAACCCCAGGTGGCGGACTGTCGGGCAAGAGCTTGGCCAGAGGCGCCTGACGTATCGC
>JACQUS010000232.1 GCA_016210125.1 Chloroflexota bacterium
AATTGGCCAGGCGCACGTACGCCAGGTCGCCATCGATCATCTTCCAGCTAATCAGCTCCTCGTGGATCTCTGCGCGCTCGATGGCGAGCTCCAGCAGATCGCGCAGGCCCGCCCGGCGGATGGTCAGGTGCACGACGGTGCCTTTGGGGCCGCGGATCATAGCCACGGCGTCGGAAAGCGACAGCCCCTCGGTCGACCGCCCGTCCACGCGCACGATCTCGTCGCCCGACTGGAGTCCGGCGCGCGCCGCCGGCGTGCCGGCGCGCGGGGCGACGACGGTGAGCTTGCCGTCGCGCATCTCGACGTAGGCGCCGATGCCGTTGAACGTGCCCTTCAGCTCCTCCTCGAGCATCTCGGCCTGGCGCTTCGAGGCGTGAAAGCTAAAGGGGTCGTCGAGCGTGCCTAGCAGGCCGCGGATGGCCCCGTACGAGAGCGCCTTGTCGTCCAACTTGTCGCGCTCGTAGAAGTCACGGCGCACGATGGCGATGACCTCACCCAGCGGCGGCGCCAGCCGCTGCTCGCCGGCGAGCGCGGCCAACGGCCCGAGCGGCGCGGCGCGCACCTGCGGCTGCAGCGTCCAGGCGGTGACGAATCCGGCAGCGAACGCCAGCGCGACGACGAGCAGCGTGGTGAGCGTGAGCACGATGACGCGCAGCGAGTGCATCGCCGGCCTCTCCTTGGGGGCGCTCGCGCCGAAAGCCGATGTTGCCTCAACTGTAGCACCGGCCTGCGCGGCGGGCAACGCGGCCTCGGACGCGGGCAATCGCCCGAGCAGCGACCCGTGGGGCTGACGTGCGCCGCCCCCACGCGCGTGCGGGGTATATCATCAGCCGCCTGCGGCAAGCGCTTACACTGCCGCCGCCCCCACGCGCGTGCGGGGTATATGCGCCACAGGGCCGTACGTGGTCGCACTGGCGGCTAGGGGAGCGCAAACTCGGTAGCCGTGAGCAAGCGCGCTCACGCCGCTCGTCGCAGCGGCGCTGCATGACCTCACCCCCGCTTCGCCCCTCGCCAGAGTCGAGTCTTCGCCCTCTCCGCACGCGGAGAGGGGGCTAGGAGGTGAGGTAGACCGCCGCAGCGAGCAAGTGCTCCGGAAAAGCTACTACACGAGCGTCCACACGTTGGCTATCATTAGAGAGCGATCGCTTCCTCGGCCGCCCGGCAGCGGGCGGCTCGGTCACGCCGCGCCGCGGGCGCTTGGCCGCGGCGGAGGCGCACGGGAGGCTGCGGAGATGGCCGAGACCGCGGTGGACTTCGCCGAGGTCTATAACCAGTACCTGCCGCGCGTCTGGCGCTACACGCGGGCGCGCGTTCCCGACCATCACGAGGCTGAGGACGTGGCCAGCGAGGTGTTCGTCAGGGCCTGGCAGTCGTGGCTGCGGTACAACGCCAGCCAGGGCAGCGTGGCCCCGTGGCTGTTCAGGATCGCCCAGCGCACCGTGGCCGACTGGTATCGTGGGCGGTTCGCGACCCGCGTCCGCCGGGAGGTGCCGCTCCCGCACGCCGGCACGGAGCCCACGGAGGCGCGGCGGCCGCTGGAGGATCCTCCACCCTCGCCGGAAGACTACGTTCTGGAACGGGAGCAGGTTACCGCGTTGCAGGGTGCGCTCGGGATGCTCCGGGAGCGTGAGCGCGAGATTCTGGCTCTGCGCTTCGCCGCAGAGCTCCGTGTGGCAGAGATCGGCCAGATCGTCGGCTTGTCGGCAGCCGCGACGCAGATGGTCCTCTATCGCGCGATCATGCGGCTTCGCGAGATCCTGACACAGCAGCCCGTCGTGGCCGCGGACGAGGGTCAAGCGGTGCTCTCGCTCGATGGCCTCGTCGACGGCATCCTGGCGCGCCGCCCGGACATCGAGCTCGGCGCGGAGCTGAGACCGACCGTCGTGCAACTGGCAAGCCTGTACCAGCCGGAGGTGCCGCCGGACCTCAAGACGCGCGTGCGAGCGTGCCTGGCCTGCTACGGGGGCGCCGTCAGCCGGGAGAGGAGCCTCCGCGGAGCGCTCTCCTCTTTCTGGGCGCGCATTGGGCTGCCGGCCACACCGGGAGTGAGCTTCCTCCTGGTGGGCCCGGCGTGCCTCATGTGCACGCTGCCAGCGGTCTGGGACACGCTGTTGGTGATGGGCGTTCTGGGCACGGCTATGTGGCTCCACGACATCACGGTGGTCGTCGCGCCGGTCGCAACGCTCTTGCTGTGGCGCAGCTACCGCCGCCATCGCCGTCCCGCAGGGCTGTGGCTGGCGACTGCCGGCTCGCTGCTGATCGTCCTCCACTTCCTCTATCACCTCACCGTTGGTCTGACGCCAGGCGAGGCGGTATTCGACCTCACCAACCGCGCGGGGCTGGCCCTGCTGTGGGCCGGCATCCTCGTGAGCCTGGTCTCGCACGCGCGGTGGCTGTCGAGCCAGCGCAGCCTACTGCTGCGCCTCCTCCCCGCAGAGCGCGCCACGTAGGCGACAAAGCCCCCAAGCGCTCGCACTCTCCTACGTTCCGTTCTTCTCTGCCCGTTAGATCGCCGGGGGTTAGCCCGAAGTACATGCAGATGGGCGCCGGCGGCGAGCGCGCGCGTCGCCAGCGGCGGCCCGTCGGGGGTGCGCGCACCGCCTTGCCGTGAGCACGTGCTCTTCGCGGTGGGCTCGGGAGTGTGCGGAGAGGGCGATAGCCCCCGCTGCAGCAACCGTTTGGGAGGCGTGGCGGGACCACCGGAACCGGTAGGCGATCACGACGAGGCGGTAACGCACACGGCAAAAGCTGTTGGGAGGGTGCGGGCATGGCCAGATCGCCGGAAGTCGCGGTGGCGCTTCAGGATACCGTGGTGCAGGAGCTCAAGCGGGCCGTTCGTGGGGCGGTCATTCGTCGGGGAGAGGCGAACTACGATGGGGCACGGCGCCTTTACAACGGGCTCGTGAAGAAGCGCCCAGAGCTGGTCATCCGCTGCGCCGGAGCCTCGGATGTGGTTCACGCCGTGCAGTTTGCCCGAGCACACGGGCTGCCCGTCGCCATCCGCAGCGGCGGGCATCACATCGCCGGGCTGGCCCTCTGCGATGGTGGCCTGGTGATCGATCTCTCGCGCCTACGGGGCCTGCGCGTAGACCCGACTCGGCGCACGGCGCTGGCACAGCCGGGTGTGACGTGGGGCGAGTATCAGCAGGAGGCCCAGGCTTTTGGCCTCGTGACGCCTGCGGGCGTCATCTCCAGCACCGGCATCGCCGGCCTGACGCTAGGCGGCGGCATCGGCTGGCTTCAGCGCAGGTACGGCCTAACGATAGACCACCTTCTGGCCGTGGACATCGTGACCGCCGACGGGACCCTGCGTCGGGCGAGCGCCGACGAGAACCCTGACCTGTTCTGGGCCGTCCGCGGCGCGGGAGCGAACTTCGGCGTCGTGACTGCGCTGGAGTTCCAGCTCCAGCCGGTGAGCACCGTGCAGGCCGGCAATCTCGTCTACCCAATGCCGCGAGCCAAGGAGATTCTGCGCGCCTATCGTGAGTTCACAGCCTCCTGCCCGGATGACCTGTCCGTGCTCGTCTTCTTGGCCAACTCGCCGGAGGGTATGCCGGTGGTCATCGCCTCCGTGTGCCACGTCGGCACTCCCGAGGCGGCAGAGAGCGACCTGCGACCGCTGCGCGAGCTCGGACCGGTCGCCGACCAGATGGCGACCATGCCGTTCGCTGCCTGGCAGACGGCGTTCGATCCGCTCGCGCCATACGGGCAGTACGCCTGCTATCGAACGGGCTACCTGGACGGGCTGCCGGACGATGCCATCGAGGCGCTCGTCGAGCGCGCCGCGGCGGGCATCCCGGGGCCGTTCTCGCTCGTCCTCATCAACCATCTACGAGGTGCTATAGCGCAGGTGCGGCCGGACGAGACGGCCTATAGCCATCGCGACGCGGAGTTCTATGTCTGGATCGTCGCCGCGTGGCCGGAGGCTGCCGACACCGAGCGCATGCTGGCCTGGGCCAACGGCTACTGGCGGGCCGTTCGCCCGTTCACCAACGGCGTCTACGTGAACGCGCTCGACGACGAGGGTCAGGACCGCGTGCGCAGCGCCTACGGCGC
>JACQUS010000233.1 GCA_016210125.1 Chloroflexota bacterium
CCGCGCCCTGCGGCCCGGGTCGGAGGTCGTCCTGGGCCTGGGCTATCGCCTGGCGAGCAGCAGCGAGGTCAGCCTGCTGCCACCGTGCTACGTCGAGCGCGTGGTCTCCCACCGGCAGGAGGGCCGCGCCTGGGTGACGGTCTATGCCCTCGACGCCTGGGGGCACCTCGACCGCATTCGCAGCCCGCGGGAGCTCGTGTTCGGCAACGGGGTGACGGCCGAGGACGTCGCCACGTGGCTCTGCGGCTACGTCGCCGCCGACCTCTACGACTTCGACAGCGCGCGCATGCTTCAGACCTTCAGCAGCTTCGTCGTCCACCCGGCGCGGCGAGTCGAGGAGCTCGCCGCACCGGTCACGGTGGCCGAAGGCGAGAGCCTCGGCGCGGCGCTGCGGCGCTGCCTGCGCGCGGTCGGCACGTACGTGCGCTTCTGGCGCGATCAGGACCCGGCGCACCTCGACCCGGCGCGGGCCGCGGCGCTGAGCCCGACGCCGGACGACGCCAGCGCTTACAGCTACGGCGACGGCCAGCACCCCATCGCGCGGGCGCAGTACGGCGGCGCCGGCGGGCAGGTGATCAACGACGTCGAGGTCTATGGCGAGGGCGCCCAAGGCCAGGCGACCGACTTCGCGCACCTGGCCGCCTGGGGCAAGCACCTGGTGGAGAAAGTGCACGACCGCACCCTGGCGACGGCCGACGCCTGCAACGCGCGGGCGGCGCGCGTGCTGGAGGAGGAGCAGCGGCGCGCGCAGGCCGGTTGGATCGAGACGCCGATCAACGTGGGGCAGGAGGTGATGGACGTGATCGACGTGACCGACGCGACGGCCGGCCTGAGCGGCCGGCGCTACCGCGTGCGCGCGCTGGCGTTCGAGTACGACGGCCGGCGCTACGCCAGCCGGCTGGAGCTGGGGGCGCCGTGATGGCCGACCTGCGGCGCGCCCTGCTGCGCGCGTTCGACAGCGGGAGCTACACGGCGCGGCTGGAGCTGGTGAGCGGGCAGCGCGAGGTGAGTGGCGTGCCGGTGAGCCGCGGGCTGCCGGCAGGCGAGCTGGTGGCCGGACGCAAGGTGGCCGTGCTCTTCTTCGACCCGGTCAACCTGACCGACGCCGTGGTCATCGCGGTGTACACGTAGCAGTCAGCCGTCAGCGATCAGCCGTCAGCAGCCAGCGGTAAGGCATCGGCAGTGAGCAACTAGCCAAGTCTTGATCGCTGATCGCTGAAAGCTGATAGCTACACGCCGAGGAGGAACACATGGGACTGCGAGAGCGCATCGTCGCGCGCTACTTCGGCGACGTGGTCGAGGAGCGCGTGCAGGCCGCGCTGGCCAGCGAGGACCGCGGCTGGCGACCGGTCGGCGTGCTGCCGAGCCAGGACCTGCCCTGGCACGCACGCGTCGAGGAGCTGCGCGACGCGGTCGAGGCCTACCGCGTCAACCCGCTGGCCTACCGCATCATCGAGCTGACGACCGACTACGTCCTCGGCGCCGGCGTGCGCCTCTGGTCACCCGATCCGGCGGTGGACGCCTGGCTTGGCGCCTGGTGGCGGCACCCGCAGAACCGCCTCGACCTGCGCAGCTACGACCTCTGCACCGAGCTGTCGTTGGCCGGCGAGCTGTTCGTCACCTTCCACCTGAACCCGGTGGACCGCCTGGCCTACGTGCGCGCGATCCCGGCGGCGGCTATCGACCGCGTCGAGACCAGCCCCGACGACCTGGAGGACGAGTGGCGCTACCACCAGGTCGGCGGCGCCGAGGGCGGCCGCTGGTGGTCAGCGCAGGAGGTGGCGCACTACGCCGTCAACCGCCTCGTCGGCGCCACGCGCGGGCAGAGCGACCTGGCGCCGGTGCTGCCGTGGCTACGGCGCTACAAGGACTGGCTGACCGACCGCGTGCGCCTCAACCGCGGCAAGAGCGCCTTCCTTTGGTGGGTGCGGCTCAAGGGCGCCGGGCCAAAGGAGCTGGCTGCCAAGCGCGGGCAGTACGCCACGGCGCCGCAGCCGGGCTCCATCGTCGTGACCAACGACGCCGAAGAGTGGACGGCCATTACGCCGCACATCGACGCGCAGAGCGCCGCGCCGGACGGGCGCGCGCTGCGGCTGATGATCGCCGCCGGCGCAGGGCTGCCGCTGCACTTCCTGGCCGAGGGCGAGACGGCCAACCGCGCCACGGCGCAGGAGATGGGCGGGCCGACGCTACGCCGCCTCGAGCGCCGGCAGCGCTACTTCGGTTGGCTGCTGCGCGACATGGCCCGGCGGGCGCTGGCGCTGAGCGAGCGGCTCGACCCGCTGGCGCCGATCGAGGTGGCCTTCGAGGCCCTGAGCAGCGACGACAGCGTGCAGCTCGCCCGCGGCGCGGCCGACCTGGCCCAAGCGCTGGCCACGGCCACCGCCGCCGGCTGGCTCGACACCGCAGCCGCGCGCGAGCTGTTCCTGCGGTTCGTGGAGAACGAGCGCTCAGCCATCGGCGAGCCGCGGTCAGCCGTGGGCAGTCCGCTCTCTGCCAATGGCCGTCCTCTCGGCTGATCGCTGACGGCTTCCAACTGACAGCTTCCAAGGAGGACAACATGGGACAGCTCCTGGCCGCGCTGCGCACGACCGTGCGGCGCGACCTGCACGACGAGAGCGCGACGCGCTGGACCGACGCGGTGCTCGACCGCCACATCCAGCGCGCCGTCGAAGAGTA
>JACQUS010000234.1 GCA_016210125.1 Chloroflexota bacterium
AGAGCCCCACGGCGAAGAACGGCTCAGGCTCGGCCAGGCAGACGAGCTCGTCGGCCTCGGCCCGTAGAGCGCGGCACGCCTCGCGCGAGCCGACCGGAACGGCCACCACCAGCCGTGCCGGTTGCTTCTGTCGGACCGAGCGCACCGCCGCGCGCATCGTCGCCCCGGTGGCCAGACCGTCGTCGACAACGACGGCGGTGCGGCCCTCCGCCTGCCCTGCGCTGTACGGGCCGCGGAAGCGCTCCTCGCGTGCCTGAGCCTCGGCCATCTCCTTTGCCGTCACGATCTTCAGGTACGCCTCGGAGATCTCCAGCTCGGCGATCAGCTCCTCGTTGAGGAAGCGGCCGCCGTTAGCGGTCACCGCGCCGATCGCCAGCTCCAGGGCGCCGGGAGCCCCCAGCTTCCGCGCCACGACGACGTCGAGGTCGGCGTCGAGGTGCCGCGCCACCTCGGCCGCGACGGGCATGCCGCCTCGCGGAATGCCGAGGACCAGCGCATCCTTCCCGCGATAGCCGCCCAGGCGCTCGGCCAAGAGCGCGCCGGCGTGCCGGCGGTCGCGGAAGAGGGGCGCACTGCGCGGTCGCCACTCGATCTCCATTCGGCACCTTCAACGCGGCGGCCTCGCCCGCTGGGCCCGTCGCGCGGTCACCCGGCGCGCGTGGTGCGCTCACCCGGACGCCAGACGGCCTGCTTGCGCTCGGGGTGGAGATGGCGCTGGAACCACTCGGCGGCTACGCGCGCCACCTGCTCCAGGGCGCCGGGCTCCTCGAAGAGGTGCGTGGCACCCGGGACGATCTCGAGCTTCTTCTCTCCACGGAGGAGGCCCAGTGCGTCGCGATTCACGGCGATGACCGGCACATCCTCGCCGCCAACGATAAGCAGGGTCGGGGCACTCACGTGAAGCAGCGCACGGCCGGCCAGGTCGGGCCGACCGCCGCGCGAGACGACGGCGCCGACGGCGCCGGGGTTCTGGGCCGCGGCGACCAGCGCCGCCGCGGCGCCAGTGCTGGCTCCGAAGTAGCCGACGGGCAGCTCATGCGTTTCGTCGTGGTGCCGCAGCCAGTCGCTGGCGCTGACCAGCCGCTCGGCGAGCAGCTCGATGTTGAATCGCAGGTGGCCCGTCGCGACATCCTCAGCCTCCTCGTGCTCGGTGAGCAGGTCGAGGAGCAGTGTGCCCAGGCCGGCCTGGCGCAGCTCGCGGGCGACGTAGCGATTGCGTGGGCTGTAGCGGCTGCTGCCGCTGCCGTGGGCGAAGAGCACGACGCCGCGCGCGTCCGGCGGCACGCTCAGCGTACCCTCGAGCTTCACCGGGCCCGCGGAGATCCACACCAGTTGTCCTTCGCCGTTCGGTGCTGCTGGCCTGTCCATGCTGTGTGCTCCTTGCGGGGTGCCTAGATCGCGCCCACCGCTGCGCGAGCGTTTCGCGCCGGCCATCGCCATCGCTGAGCGCGCACCGGCAGCGGCCGCCTGGTGGCGGACATCGCCACGGGCGGGGCCGGCGGCGCCCTCCAGCCGAAGGATAGACGCATGAGGTTGCCACCCTGGTTGCGGTCGGTAAATGCTCCGTCAACGGCCCGCGCCCTTGCCGGTCCGCCTGCTGCGCTGCTGCAAGTCGGCGTCGGCGCGACGTTGACGTTCCCGCAACTCAAGGCAACCGTAGCGGCAACCTCGGCCGGTGAAACTGGTCCAGGGTCGGCGCTTCGAGCCCGCGTCGCCGACCACTGTATACAGGAGGTGTACCATGTCCGTCGCACGTGTGACCGAGATCAGCTCCACGTCGCCGGAGAGCTTCGAGCACGCCATCCAGCAGGGCATCGCGCGCGCCGCCAAGACGCTCCGCCAGGTGAAGAGCGCCTGGATCAAGGAGCAGCGCGTCGAGGTGCAGGCGGGGCGGATCACGGCTTACCAGGTCAACCTGCTGGTGACCTTCGTCCTGGAGGACGCGCCGTAGGGTGAACTAGGGGGTGGCAGATGTACCAGCACGTCCTCGTGCCTCTCGATGGCTCAGCCACGGCGGAGGCCGCGATGCCGCACGCCGAGGCGCTCGCGCGGCAGGGTGGGGCAAGGCTCACGCTGCTGCGCGTGCTGCCTCCGCCCGACTCGTACGTGATCCCCGAGGCCGTCTTCGTCGATAGGGAGCAGGTGATGCGCAGTCTGGAGGCCGAGGCGCTCGGCTACCTCCGGGCGGTGCGCGAGCGCCTCGAGGGAGGTGGTCTCACGGTGCGCACGACGACGCGCGTCGGCGACGCGGCCACCGCCATCTTGGACACGGCGCGGGCCGTCGGCGCTGATCTCATCGTCATGGCCACACACGGGCGCTCGGGCCTCGGGCGCTGGGCCCTCGGGAGCGTCGCCGACCGCGTCGTGCGCGCGGCCGGAGTGCCAGTCTTGCTGGTGCGGCCCAGCGAGCCGCCGCCCGGCTAGTAGTCTGTCAATAGTGCTCTGAGGGACTGTCATTCTGAGCCGGAGCGGAGCGGTGGCGAAGAATCCGTAGCTTCTCCGACGAACAGATTGCGGATTCTTCGCTGCGCTCAGAATGACAGTAGCCCCTCAGACTGGCTTTGACAGACCACTAGCGGGTGGCGCGGCGGGGGCACTCGGCTTGCTCAGCCCTTGACGCAGACTTTCGGCCGCAGCAAGGCCACGCGCCGCGCCAGCCCGGCCTGCTCCGTCGCCGCGGCGACCAGGTCCACGTCCTTGTAGGCCCCCGGGGCCTCTTCGGCAGCGCCGCGCAGCGAGCGGGTGCGGATGAGCACGCCGCCCTTGGCCAGCTCGTCGACGATCTCCCGACCGCGCCACTGCCGCAGCGCCTGGTGGCGGCTCATGGCGCGGCCGGCCCCGTGGGAGGCCGAGGAGAAGGCCCGCTGCTCGCTCTCGGCCGTGCCGACGAGGATGTACGAGCCGGTGCCCATGCTGCCGCCGATGATGACCGGCTGCCCCATCGGGCGGTAGCGCTCGGGCA
>JACQUS010000216.1 GCA_016210125.1 Chloroflexota bacterium
GCAAGACCGAGGTGGCGCGCCAGCTCGCGCGCACGATGGGTATCGAGATCACCCGCTTCGACATGTCGGAATACATGGAGCGGCACACCGTCTCGCGGCTCATCGGCGCGCCGCCGGGCTACGTCGGCTACGAGGAAGCTGGGCAGCTCACCGAAGCCATCCGCCGGCGGCCGTACGCGGTCGTCCTGTTCGACGAGGTCGAGAAGGCCCACCATGAGGTGCTCAACATCCTGCTCCAGGTGCTCGACGACGGGCGGCTCACCGATGGGCAAGGCCGCACGGTGGACTTCAAGAACACGGTCGTCATCATGACCTCGAACCTCGGCAGCGAGTACCTGCGCGGCGTGCCGCCCGAGGGCGAGGCCGGCATGCGCACGCTGGTCATGGAGGCGCTGCGCGCGCACTTCCGGCCGGAGTTCCTCAACCGCGTCGACGAGACGATCATCTTCCATGCGCTGCGGATGGAGCACATGCTGCAGATCATCGAGGTGCAGCTCCGCCGCCTGCGCCAGCGCTTGGCCGAGCGCAAGATCGAGCTGGAGCTGGCCGCGGCGGCGAAGGAGCTCGTCGCCCGCGAGGGCTTCGACCCGACGTATGGGGCGCGGCCGCTCAAGCGCGCCCTCCAGCGGCTGGTGCTCGACCCGCTGGCGCAGCGCATCCTGCGCGGCGAGCTGCGCGACGGCGACCGCGTCCGCGTGGACGTCCGCGGCGACGCGCTGGCCTTCGAGCGCGCCGGCGAAGCCGCCGCGGTGGGGTGACGAGGGATGAGTCATGAGTGACGAGTGACGAGTCAGCCTTATACTACTCAATACTCGAGCACTCGTTACTCATCGCGCGGAGGGCTGGTGTGCGTGCGCCGGCGCTCGCCGCCCTCGCGCTCCTGCTGAGCGGTGTCGTAGCGTCCGCCGCGCTCCCCGCGCCGACGGGCGCGTGGGTCCTCTACCTGCCGCGGGTCGGCCAGGGCGATGCCCCTCGCTCCACCGCCACCGCTGCGGTGACGACGCCGACGGCCACGCCGCGCCGCGACGCGCGCACGCCGGCGGCCGGCGTCCGCGGCGGCGAGCCGGCCCCGCCACCCTCGCCGACCGCCACGCCGCAGCCCACGCCCACGCGCGAGCCGACGGCCACGCGCACGGCTACGGCAACACCGACCGCGACGGCGACGTTCACCACAACGCCGACGCGCGAGCCGACGCCGACCCGCACGCCGACGCCGTCGCGCACGCCGACCGCGACGGCCACGGCGGCGCCCAGCCCGTCCCCGACGCCCCCGCCGCTTCCCTGAGGGCGCTGCTCCGGCACGCCCTGGTATTTTTCCCCACGCGCCTCCCGGCGCGCCACGCGATGGCTTTTCACCCCTCGCAGACACCTGCCGCCACGCGCGAAGTCCTTGACAAGCCACCGAGACGGCACTATCTTGCCGGTTTGAGACACTCGCACGTGGCGCGCTCGCCGCTGCGCAGGTGGGGGAGGGCCACGATGCTACGGAACTCGCTGGTTCGCGCGCTGCACCTCGTCGTCATCTCGAGCGTCGTGCTCGCGCTCGCGCCGCTGCCGCAGGCGCCCGCCGCCGAGGCCGCCGGCGCCGCCACCCAGGCGCAGACGGCAGAGTCGGCGCACGCCGCGCCGCGCAGCCCGCTGCTGACCAGCCGAGCGCGGGGGGCGCGAGCGCCTAGCGCGGGTGCCGCGGCCGAGGAGGTCTCGCCGCCCAGCGCGGCCGACGACTCGATGCGGCCCCTCGCCGTCCGCAGCCAGGCTCCGCCACCCGCCGCCTGGCAGCAGCTCACTGCCGACGGCGCGCCCGGCAGCCCGGTGGGGCGTTACGGGCACGCGGCGGCCTGGGACGGCCAGCAGAACCGCCTGCTCGTCTTCGGCGGCTGGGGTGGCAACGTCTACCGCAACGACCTGTGGGCCTGGAGCGCCAGCGGCGGCTGGCAGCAGCTCACGGCGCAGGGCGCCGCCGGCAGCCCCAGCGCGCGCTGGGCGCACGCGGCGGCCTGGGACGGCCAGCAGGGCCGGCTGCTCGTCTTCGGCGGCCAGGATGGCAGCGGCTTCCGCAACGACCTGTGGGCCTGGAGCGCGGGCGGTGGCTGGCAGCAGCTCACGGCGCAGGGCGCCGCCGGCAGCCCGGCCGCGCGGTCCTGGCTCGCGGCGGCCTGGGATGCCCAGCAGAACCGGCTGCTCGTCTTCGGCGGGTCCGACGGCGGCAACCGCAACGACCTGTGGGCTTGGAGCGCCAGCGGCGGCTGGCTGCAGCTCACCGCTCACGGCGCGGCGGGCAGCCCCGTCGCGCGCTACGCGCACGCGGCGGCCTGGGACGGCGCGCAGGGCCGGCTGCTCGTCTTCGGCGGCCACGATGGCGGCGCGTACCGCAACGACCTGTGGGCATGGAGTGCCAGCGGCGGCTGGCAGCAGCTCACCGCTCACGGCGCGGCTGGCAGCCCTGTGGGTCGCTACTGGCACGCGGCGGCCTGGGACGGCACGCTGGGCCGGCTGCTCGTCTTAAGCGGGCGCGATGGCACCATCGTCCGCAACGACCTGTGGGCCTGGAGCGCTGGCGGCGGCTGGCAGCAGCTCACGGCGCACGGCGCCGCCGGCAGCCCCGTCGCGCGCTACGCACACGCGGCGGCCTGGGACAGCCAGCAGAACCGCCTGCTCGTCATCGGCGGTTACGATGGCAGCAGCCGCGCAAACGATCTGTGGGCCTGGAGCGCGAGCGGCGGCTGGCAGCAGCTCACGGCCCAAGGGGCGACGGGTAGCCCGGTCGCGCGCCAAGTCCTCGCGGCGGCGTGGGACAGCCAGCAGAATCGCTTGCTCGTCTTCGGCGGTGAGCAGAGTCCCGCCGTCTTCCGCATCGCCCTGGGTGACTTGATCGAGAGCGGCGGCTGGCAGCAGCTCACGGCCCATGGGGCGACGGGTAGCCC
>JACQUS010000217.1 GCA_016210125.1 Chloroflexota bacterium
CCGTGGAGCTGAGCGACGCCGTCCGCGGCGCTCTCGACTCCGCGCTGCGCCAGGCCCTGCCCGCGCCTGAAGGCCCGGCCGGCCCGCTCTATACCATGCTGGCCTATCACCTCGGCTGGTGCGACGCCAGCGGTCGCCCCACGGACGGCAGCGGCGGCAAGGGCATCCGCCCACGACTCTGTCTGCTGGCCTGCGCGGCCTGCGGCGGCGACCCGCTGCGCGCGGTGCCGGCCGCCGCGGCGGTGGAGCTGCTGCACAACTTCACCCTGCTGCACGACGACGTGCAGGACCAGAGCGCCGAGCGCCGCCATCGCCCGACGGTCTGGAAGCTCTGGGGCACCGCGCAGGCCATCACCGCTGGCGACGCACTCTATGCCACCTCGCGCCAGACCATCCTGGGCTTGGCCGACGAGGGGCTGCCGGCGGCGCAGGTGGTCGAGGCGGCGCGCCTGCTCGACGAGGCCTGCCTGGCCGTCTGCGAGGGCCAGTACCTCGACGTGGCCTTCGAGACGCGCGACGAGGTGAGCGCCGACGAGTACCTGGCCATGAGCGCGCGCAAGACCGGCGCGCTCTTCGGCTGCGCGCTAGAGCTGGGCGCGCTCGCCGCCGGGGCCGGCGCGGCGGTGCGCGCGGCGCTGCGGCGCTGCGGCCGCTGGCTGGGGCTGGCCTTTCAGGCGCAGGACGACCTGCTCGGCGCCTGGGGCGACCCGACGGTGACCGGCAAGCCCTCGGCCGACGACGTGCGCCAGCGCAAGAAGACGCTGCTCGTCGTGCAGGCGCTGGCCGGTCCGCCAGCACCGGCGGCGCGGCTGCGCGCCCTCTACGGCCAGCCGGCGCTGGACGAGTCGGCCGTCGCCGGGGTACTGCGGCTCTTCGAGGAGAGTGGGGCGCGCGCGGCGGTGGAGGCTGCGGCCAACGCGTACTACGCCGCGGCCCTCGCCGAGCTGGATGGCCTGCCGCTCACCCCCGAGGGGCGCGCGGCCCTCGCCGCGGCTATGCAGGAGCTGGTCGGGCGGGAGCGGTGAGACGGGCCCGGCTCAGCGCAGCACGTTCAGCAAGACGTGCCAGGTCAGCCAGTGGCGGAGGGCGGCGCCGAGGCCGACGCGGTGCTGGTCGTCGTAGGCCAGGTCGTAGGCGTTCTCGGCGAGAATCGTCTGGCCGCGCGCCAGCAGCAGCCGCAGGACGCCGCTGGCCGGCAGTATAGCGTCCAGGCGGCCGACGGGCACGGCGGCGTCGGCGGGCGCGCTGGCAGGGCCTTGGTAGACCTTGGTGACGCCGAGCAGCGCCGTGAGCGTTGCGCCCGCGACGGGCGCGGCGCGGTCGTTGACCAGCCAGAGCGTGCCGCGGAGCGCCTCGCCGGCGCGATAGCGCCGCCAAGGGAAGTCGAGCAGGACGAGGAGCGGCGCGTAGAGGCGGCGTAGCACGTAGTACGCCAGCTTCGGCGCGCCGTAGTAGTCCAGGAGGCTCCAGGAGATCGCCGGCCACGGGTCGTTGAGCTGCCAGACGATGGCGCCGGCGGTGAGCGCGCGGTGGCGGCGCAGGTGCTCGATGGCCACCTGCAGGCCGTAGGCCTGCGCGCGTTGGGTGGCCAGCACGAAGCTCCAGAGGTCGCGCGGGGCCAGCGGCGCGGCGTAGCGCGCAAGGGCGTCGAGCTGCGCATGGTGATAGGTCCAGAGCCGCCGCGGGGGATAAAGGTGCGCTGCGGGCAGGAAGCGGCGCAGGCTCGCGACCGCCGGCGCGGCCTGGAGGCCGAACTCGCTGAGCAGCGCGCCGCGCTCGCGGCGGTAGTCGCGCACCGGCGCGCCGGCGTGCCAAACCCACCAGTTATGGTGGTCCTCGCCCCACGGCGAGGCCAGGCGGAAGGGCCGCGTGCCGTCGAGGCGGGCCACGGCGCTGGCGAGCGCGGCGACCAGCGAGCGATTCTGGCGTGGGCTGAACTCGTTGCCCCCGCACCACAGCACGAGCGAGGGATAGCGCTGGAGATAGGCCACGATACCCTGCGCTTCGCGCGCCGCGGTGGCCAGGAACGACGCCTCGCGCGGATAGTGGTCGCCGAAGGAGACGGCCAGCGGGAACTCCTGCCAGACGAGGAGACCCTCCGCGTCACAGCGCTCGTAGAAGGCGCGCTTCTCGCGCAGGCCACCGCCCCAGACGCGCAGCAGGTTGACATTGGCCTCCTTGGCGCGCTGGAGCAATGGGGCGTAGTCACCCTCGGCCAGGCGGTGGAAGAGCGCGTCGGCCGGCACCCAGCTCACGCCGCGCATCCAGAGCGGCCGGCCGTTGACGCGTAGGCGCAGCGCGTCGCCGCGCTGGCCGGCGGCGTCGAGGGCGATGGTGCGGAAGCCGAAGCGCACGGCCAGGCGGTCGTGCTCGACGCTGCCCTGGCGCAGGGCGACCGTCGCCACATAGCGCATAGCCGGCCCGTGCTCCCAGGGCTGCCAGGGCACGGCGTCACGCCAGTCCAGGGCGACCACGTGGTCGCTCGCGCCGGCCGGGAGATCGAGGGCCGCCTCGTGCGCCGGGCCCGGAACGCCGGCGGCCAGGCCCTGGGTGGTGACGGACAAGTCGTAGCGCCCGGGCTGCGTGGTGTCGCAGTGCAGGTGCAGGAGCAGGCGCGTCGCTCCCCAGGCGCCCTGCGGCACGAGGCGCAGGCGCACGAAGCGCGCCGCGCCGGTGGTCTCCAGGCAGATGTCGTCCCAGATGCCGCAGGTGAGCAGGCGCGGGGCGAAGTCCCAGCCATAGCTCATCTGGCAGGCCAGGGCCGCCAGGCGGTCGGGGAAGAGGTCCATAGCGAGCAGGGCGTGGGCGGCGAGGCGAGCAAGGCGCTGCGAGAAGCTGCGGCGGTAGGTCGGGCGGGCTGTCCCGCCCCAGCAGCGCACGGCCAGTGCGTTATCGGCGCGCCAGAGGCTGGTGACCTCATAAGAGCGCGGGGCGAACATGCCCGGCTGCTGGCCGAGGAGCGTGCCGTTGAAGGAGACGGCGTGCAGGTAGTCGAGCCCCGCGAAAAGCAGGAAGGCGCGGCGCCCGGGGGGCAGGTCGCCGCTCAGGCTGCGGCGGTACCACCAATCGCGGGTCTCGACCCAGCGGCTGGCCTCGAGCTGCGCGGCGACGTAGGGATCGGGGATGCGGCCGAGGGCCTGGAGCGCCAGGCGCGGCTCGCCGGGCACGGCGGCCGGCAGCCACTGCGGCACGGCGGCGTGGTCGCGGGCGAGCGCCTGGGGCGTGAGGGGGTAGCGCTGGCGCTGCGCCGCGCCGAGCTGCCAGCCGTCGCCGCTCAGTAGGCGAGCCGAAGGGCGGTCGGACATCGTCTTCCCCGGGCCGCCGTGCCGCTCAGTGTAGCGTCCGAGCAGTGGGGCAGGCAAGAGTTGACAGTGCGCGCTGGCGCGGCCTATAATCGCTGCGTTGTCGGGACGAAGGATGGAGCATGCCCAAGCGTACCTACCAGCCCAAGAGCATTCCGCGGAAGCGTGAGCACGGCTTTCGCAAGCGTATGAGCACGCGCGCCGGGCAGGCGGTGCTGGCCCGCCGCCGGCAGCGCGGTCGCAAGCGCCTCACCGTCTGAGCCAGGTCGTGGGCAAGGTCAGCAAGCGGGAGTAGTCGCGTCGGGACACCTCGCCTCCGCATCGCGCCTGTGGTCCGCCGGCCTTCGAGATGGGCATACGATGCACCGCCGCCATCGCCTGCGGTCCGCGGAGGACTTCCGGCGGGTGCGCACGCACGGGCGGTCGTACGCGCATGCCCTCTTGGTGTTATACGTGCATGCGAACCGGCACGGCCTGACGCGCTTTGGCTTCGCGGTGAGCAAGCGCGTGGGCAATGCTGTCGTGCGCAACCGTGTGAAGCGCCTGCTGCGGGAGGCGGCGCGCCATGCGCTGCCGGCGCTAGTGCCTGGCTGGGATATCGTCGTCGTTGGGCGGCCGCCGCTGGCCGAAGCCACTTACCCGCTGGTGGCCGAGGCGCTGGCTGCCACGCTGCGCCAGGCCAACGTGCTCTGCTCATGATCGTGCAACGGATCCTGCTGTTCGCTATTATGGTATATCGGCGCTGGCTCTCGCCGCTCAAGCCACCCTCCTGCCGGTTCACGCCGACGTGCTCGCAGTACGCCGCCGAAGCGATCGCGCGCTACGGCGCGCTCCGTGGCACCCGGCTGGCACTGTGGCGGCTCGCGCGATGCCATCCCTTTCACCAGGGTGGCCTGGACCCGGTGCCGTGATCTGGCCCGTGATCTGGCTAGGAGGCGTGCGTGCCTGAGATTCCGTTTTGGAACGAGCTCATCGTCAGCCCCCTGACGCAGGGGCTGATTTACTTACATCGCTACCTCGGTAGCTTTGGGCTGGCGATCATCGTCTTCACGGTGCTCATCCGCATTGTGATGCTGCCGCTGACCATCCAGCAGCTCCGCTCGTCGCGGGAGATGCAGAAGCTCCAGCCGCTGCTCGGCGAGCTGCAGCGCAAGTACGCGCGCGACCGCTCGATGCTGGCGCAGGAGCAGATGCGGCTCTACCGTGAGCACGGGATCAACCCGGCCGCCGGCTGCTTGCCGATGCTGCTCCAGATGCCTATCTGGTTCGGCCTGTACCAGGCGCTGTTCAGTCTCTCGAACGACCCCCAGTTCGCTAGCGTGTTCCTCTGGGTGCCCAACGTCGCGGCGACGCCTGAGCCCATCACGGAGCTGTTCAGCAAGCCGTGGCCGTGGCTCCAGGCCAACTGGTGGTCGTTGCCGCTGGCGGTGTTCACCGGGGCGTCGCAGTGGGTGCTCCAGAAGATGATGACGCCGACGTCGAGCGACCCGCAGCAGCAGATGCTGGCCGGTATGATGAACTTCATGCCGATTATGTTCGCCTTCTTCGCCTTCTCCGTGCCGCACGGGCTGGTGCTGTACTGGGCGGCGTCGAACGTCGTCTCACTGGTGCAGCAGTACTTCTTCACAGGCTGGGGCGGTCTCCGCCCGGCGGCGGTGGTGGCTACGCCGAGCCGGCCGGCACATCCGGCGCGGCCCGAGCGCCCGGCCGCGCGCGGTGCCGAGGCCGCGCCTCTGCCGCCGCGCGCCGAGGCGCCGTCGCCCGGCGGGATTCGTACGTACACGCTCGAGCCGGATGCCGAGGGGCGCGCTGCGCCGTCGGCCGAAGAGCGACCAGGCGAGCGCCCGCAGCGCCCGCCGCGGCGGAAGCGTAGGCGCCCCTAGCGGCGGCGCCGGTGCGCCCAAGCACCGTGGGTGAGGATGAGGAGTAGGCCGTGCAGAGCGACGAGAGCCTCGAGGTCAGCGCGCGGACGGTAGACGACGCCGTCGCCAAGGCCCTGGCCGAGCTTGGGCTGCCTGCTGAGCAGGTGCACATCAGCGTGCTCTCGGAAGGCAGCCGCGGCTTCCTGGGCATGGGTGCTGAGGACGCGCGCATCCTGGTCACGCCGATCGTTGAGACGGTGGCGGCGGAGGAGCAGCCGCCGGCCGAAGAGTGGGAAGGGGAGGAGGAGCTCGTCCCGTCGGCCGACACGCTCGCCGAGGCTAAAGAGGTGGTCCAGCACCTGCTCCGGCGCATGCGCCTCAACGCCACGGTGGTGCTGCGCCCGAGCACGCCGCAGAGCCCGCCGGCCCTCGACATCCGCGGCGACGACCTCGGTTTGCTCATCGGCCGCCGTGGCGAGACGCTGGGCGCGTTGCAGTTCCTCACCAACCTTATCCTCCACAGGCGGCTGCGCCGCCGCGTGCGCGTCGCGGTGGACGTGGGCGGATATCGCCTACGGCGTGAGCAGGCGCTACGCGACATGGCACAGCGCATGGCCGAGCGCGCGTGGCGCGCCCAGCAGCCGGTGACGCTGGAGCCGATGCCGCCCAACGAGCGGCGCATCGTGCATCTGGCGCTGGCTGAGCATCCCCAGGTCACGACGCAGAGCATCGGCGAGGAGGGCGAGCGGCGAGTGGTGATCATGCCCTACGAGCGGGCGTAGCGCCGACCTTCGTCGTCGTCGGGCACGTCACGCGCGACCTGCTCCCCGGCGGCTGGCGGCCTGGCGGCGCGGCCACGTACGCCGCGCTGACCGCCGCGGCGCTGGGCTGGCGGGTCGGCGTCGTGACGAGCGCGGCCGACGTGGAGGTCCTCGCGCCACTCGTTGGCCTGGCCATCCACTGCCGGCCGGCGGCCGCGACGACGACGTTCGAGAACCGTGACGTCGACGGGAGGCGCTTGCAGCGTTGCCTGTCCGTCGCGCGGACGCTTCGACCGCGCGACGTGCCGGCGCCCTGGCGCGAGACGGCCCGCGCAGTGCTCCTGGGCCCGGTGCTCGGCGAGGTGGATCCGGTGCTGGCCGGGGCCTTCCCCTGCGCACGCGTCGCCGTCGCCGCGCAGGGCTACCTGCGGCAACGGCTGGCCGACGGCGCGGTGGTCGGGCGGCACTGGTGGCCCTCACGGCGCTGGCTGGCCCGGCTGGCGGCCGTGGTGCTGAGCGCCGAGGACGTGGCGCACGCGCCCGAGCTGCTCGCAAGGCTCTCCGCGTCACCCTTGCTGATCGTGACCCGCGGCGCGGCGGGCGCAGAGCTCACCTGCGGCGGAGCGACGGTGGCCATCCGAGCGTGTCCGGCGCGCGAGATCGATCCGACGGGCGCCGGGGACGTGTTCGCCGCAGCGTTGCTGATCGCGCTCTGCGAGGGGCGAGAGCCGGCGGGGGCCGTGCGCTTCGCGGCGAGCGCGGCGAGCTGGGCCGTGGAGGCGCCGGGCGTAGCCGGCATCGCGACGCGCCGGCAGGTCGAGGAGCGGATGGGCGAGTGCGAGACGTCTACGCGGTAGCGAACCAGAAGGGCGGCGTCGGCAAGACGACGACGGCGGTGAATCTGGCCGCGTACCTGGCCGCGGCCGGGCGGCGCGTGCTGCTGGTGGACGTGGACCCGCAGGCCAACGCGACGAGCGCCCTTGGGGTAGACAAGGCAAGGGTTCCGCTCTCGGTCTATGACGTACTGCTGGGCGAGCGACCGCTGCAAGCGGTGATCCGGCTCACCGACCGCGTGGGGCTGGATCTGGCGCCGAGCGCTCCGGCGCTGGCCGGGGCCGAGGTGGAGCTAGCGGCGGCCGAACAGCGCGCAGTGCGCCTGCGCGAGGCGCTGGGGGCCATGGCCGCGCAGTACGACCACGTGCTGATCGACTGCCCGCCGTCGCTCGGCCTGCTGACGCTGAACGCGCTCGTGGCGGGGCGGGGCGTGCTGGTGCCGGTGCAGTGCGAGTACCTTGCATTGGAGGGGCTGAGCCAGCTCGTGCGCACCATCCACCTGGTGCGCGACCGGCTGAACCCGGCGCTGCGGATTGTCGGTCTGGTGCTCACCATGTACGATGTGCGCACGCAGCTTGCGCAGCAGGTCGCCGCGGAGGTGCGGCGCTACTTTCCGGCGCAGACGTTTTCGACGATCATCCCGCGGAGCATCCGGCTCGCCGAGGCCCCGAGCTACGGGCGCGCGATCCTGGACTACGATCCCACCTCGCGCGGCGCGACGGCCTACCGCACGCTGGCGGCGGAGTTCCTCGCGCGCGTCGCGAGCCTGGAGAGAGGGGGGCCGTGAAGGGACGGGGTGGTCTCGGGCGCGGGCTTGGGGCCCTTATTCCTTCCGTCGGGCCGGGGCTTGTGGAGATCCCGGTGGAGGCCATCGAGCCGAGCACGGCGCAGCCGCGGCAGACGATGGACGAGGCGGCGCTGGTGGAGCTGGCGGAGTCGATCCGCGAGCACGGGCTGCTGCAGCCGATCCTCGTGACGGCCGTTGACGTGAACGAGGGGCGCTACCGGCTGGTCGCTGGGGAGCGCCGCTGGCGGGCGGCGCAGCGGGCCGGTCTGGCGACGGTGGCGGCGCTGGTCGTGGAGGCGACGCCGCAGCAGGCGCTGGAGATGGCGCTGGTAGAGAACATCCAGCGGCGCGACCTCTCGCCGCTGGAGGAGGCGGCAGCCTACCGCGAGCTGGTCGACGGGTTTGGGCTGACACAGGAACAGGTCGCCCAGCGCGTCGGGCGCAGTCGGGCGGCGGTGGCCAACACGCTGCGCCTGCTGCAGCTTCCCGCGCCGGCGCGGGAGGCGTTGGCGGGCGAGGAGATCAGCGAGGGTCACGCTCGGGCGCTGCTGGGTGCGCCGGACGAGCGCACGCTGCTGGCGGCTTTGGCCACGGTGCGGCGCGAGGGCCTGAACGTGCGCCAGGCCGAGGCGCTGGTCCGGCGGCTGAGCGCGGCGCTAGAGCGCCGGCCGGCCGAGCGGGCGCCGGAGGCCGACCCGGAGACGCGTGCCGTCGAAGCGGAGATCGAGCGGGCGCTGGGGACGCGCGTGCAGCTCATCCGCAGCGGCAAGGGCGGCCGGCTGGTGCTGCACTTCTACTCCGAAGAGGAGCTGAGCGGGTTGTTCGATCTGCTGGTGGGACGGGGTGGCTGAGGCCGGCGCCGGCGTTTCACGTGAAACACCTTTCCTTCACCGCACGATGCCCAGCACCGTGTACACGTGCCGGTAGAGCCGCGCCAGCTCGCCGGCCAGCGTCAGCGTCTCCGTGGCCCGCGAGGGCACCACGTGCTCGAAGAGCGTGAACTCGTCGTACAGCGCCGGGCCGGCCGGCGCCAGCGCCTCGCGGATCCGTCGCGACTCGACGTACGGCACGAACGGGTCGTTCTGATCGTGGAACATATAGACCGGCGCGCGCACCTGGCGCAGCACCGGCCCCGGCGAGATGGCCTCGAGGTGCGCGCGCGCCGCCGGCGGGAGCTGCGCTAGCAGCGCGTCGGCCGTCGCCGCATCCGGCCCCTGCGCGAAGGCGTAGGCCAGCCGGCCGCCGGCGCTCATGTCGGCCGGCGCCAGCCCGACCGGCTCGGTCGCCAGCGCGGCCAGCAGGCGCTGGCGCTCCGCAGCGTCGGCCACCAGCAGCTCGACGAGCTGCTGCCGCACCACCGCCGTGGCCAGCGGCGCCGGCTGCCAGGGGGCGCTCCAGTCGCCGTAGCGCATCCGCCGCGCCACCACCGACCAGGTCAGCTCCAGCGCCGAGTAGTAGGCCCCCGAGGCATGCACGAAGCGCACCGCGTCGCGCGCCTCGGGCTGCGCCGCTGCGACCAGCGCCAGCGAGCCGCCAACGCTGAAGCCGACGAAGCCGACGCGCGCCGGGTCCACGCGCGGATGCTCACGCAAGGCCCGTACCAGTGCCGCCAGCGCCCGCGGCTCCTCCGGCTGCACGCGGCCGGCGTTCAGGCGCTCGGAGACCGCTAGCGCGACCACGGGGCCAGCGCGCGCCAGGCTGCTCATGACCTGGACGATGTACGGGTCGTCGGCCGACAGCGGGCGGGCACCCAGCACGACGACGAGCGCGCCGCGCCGCCCGCTCCCGGCCGGCAGGAAGAGCGCGGCCTCCAGCGGCACCGGCTCGCTCAGTCGCAGGGTAGCCCGCTCAGGCGGCCCGGTGAACCAGTCGAGCGGCCGCGCCGGCGGCTCGGGAAAGAAGTGCGGGACGAGGAGAGCCGCCACCACGGCCGTCTGCGTCGACGGCAGCAGCGCCAGCGCCACGATCAGCACCAGCACGAGCCACAAGACCTGCCGCCCCATGCCCACTCTCCAGCGCCGGCCGGCGGGCAAAACGCTTCGCGCTCGCCCGACCGGCGCAGGCCCCGGCCATCCGGCGCTATGCGAGGTGCCCGCGCATGCGCTTATGCCGCCCGCGGGCGCTTCCTTCGCCCCCACGCTGCCGGTCGCGGCGCGCGCTGTCAAGGGGTCGCCGGCTGCCTCTCCGTCCGCGTTAACCTGCCGTTAACGTGTCGTTCCCCGGCCGTTAACGTCCCTGCCGTCTGCCGTTAACCGGAGCGCGCGACCATAGCAGTGGACGCGTCCAGGCGGCTAGCGCCGGTGCCCTATCAGGGGCGCGGCACACGGCACAGGAGAGCACACGTATGGTATCCCACCCCGACGAAGCCACGCGCGGCGCGACGCTCAGCCGGCGCGTCGCGGGCACTCTGGTCGGTCTGCTCGTCGTCGCCGCGGCGTGCGCGCCAGCCGCGCCGCAGCCGTCGACGGCGGCGCAGCCCGCGCCGGCGCAGCAGCCCGCGGCGAGGCCGGCCGAGGCGCCGCAGGAGGCGGCTAAGCGCGCGGCGCAGCAGCCAGCGAAGCCGGGCGCCGACCTGCGCCAGATCAGCGGCACCGTCAAGATCGACGGCTCATCGACGGTCTTCCCTATCTCCGAGGCCATGGCCGAGGAGTTCCAGAAAGCCACCGGCGGGAAGGTCCGCGTCACCGTTGGCATCTCCGGCACCGGCGGCGGCTTCAAGAAGTTCTGCAGCAACGAGACAGACGTCTCCGACGCCTCGCGCCCCATCCTCCAGGCCGAGATCGACGCCTGCAAGAAGAACGGCATCTCCTACGTCGAGCTGCCCGTGGCCTTCGACGGCCTTTCCGTCGTGGTCAGCCCACGCAACACCTTCGTCGACTGCATGAAGGTGAGCGAGCTGAAGAAGATGTGGGAGCCGGCCGCGCAGGGCAAGGTCACCAAGTGGAACCAGATTCGGGCCGAGTGGCCGGATCGCAAGTTCAACCTCTTCGGCGCGGGCGCGGACTCCGGGACCTTCGACTACTTCACCGATGCCATCAACGGCAAGGAGAAGGCCAGCCGCGGCGACTTCATCGCTAGCGAGGACGACAACGTCCTCGTGCAGGGTGTGGCCAATGACGCCGACGCGCTGGGCTACTTCGGCTACGCTTACTACGTCGAGAACCCAGGCAGGCTGAAGCTGGCAAAGATCGACGCCGAGAAGGGCGGCGGGTGCGTCGCGCCTTCGGCCGAGACGATCGCCAGTGGCACGTACCAGCCGCTCTCGCGGCCGATCTTCATCTACGTCAAGCTATCGGCACTCGAGCGGCCGGAGGTGCGCGAGTTCGTGCGCTTCTACCTGAATCCGCAGAACGCCGGCACGCTCATCAAGCAGGTGGGCTACATCCCGTTTCCGGAGCGCCTCTACCAGCTCGGCCTCCGGCGCCTTGAGGCCAAGCAGGCCGGCACGGTGTTCGCCGGCAAGACCACGCTGGGCGTCAAGCTCGACGACCTGTTCGTCAAGACGCCGAGCTAGCGATGTCCGGCCTTCGGGAGAGCCGCCGCAGCGTACCGGTAGGAGCGAGGCACGCCTCGCCCCTACCGGCCGGGGCGGCGGGCGCACGCGACGAGGACCTGGCACGGTGACCCTCGCCCCGCGGCCGGACGCGCGGCCGGGCGCCCCGCAGCGCCGCTCCCTGCGCCGGCCGCTGCGCCGCGCGCTGCGCGAGCGGTTCGTCGAGGCGCCGCTGCTCGTGGCAGCGCTCGTCTCCATCTTCACCACCGTGGGTATCGTCGCCGTGCTGGTCTTCGAGACCTTCGAGTTCTTCCACGAGGTGCCGCTCTGGCGCTTCCTGACCGACACGCAGTGGACGCCGCTCTTCTCCGAGAAGTACTTCGGCATCGTCGTCCTGCTCTCCGCCACCGTGCTGACGTCGTTTGGGGCCATGGTCGTGGCCCTGCCCCTGGGCCTGCTCGCAGCCGTGTACCTCTCGGAATATGCCTCGCCTGGCGTCCGCCGCGCCGTCAAGCCCGTGCTGGAGATTCTCGCCGGCATCCCCACGGTCGTCTATGGCTACTTCGCCCTGCTCTTCGTCACGCCGATCCTCCAGGCGCTCATCCCCGGCACGGCGGTGTTCAACGGCGCGTCGGCGGCCCTCGTCATAGGCATCATGATCCTACCGATGGTCAGCTCGCTGAGCGAGGATGCCATGGCCGCCGTGCCGCGGGCGCTCCGCGAGGGCGCCTATGCGCTCGGCGCCACGCGCTTCGAGGTCGCGGCACGCGTCGTGGTGCCGGCGGCTTTCTCGGGCATTGTCGCAGCGTTCATGCTAGCTATCTCGCGGGCCGTGGGCGAGACGATGATCGTGGCCATCGCCGCCGGCCAAAGCCCGACGCTGACGCTGAGCCCGCTCGTGCCTATCGAGACCATGACGGCCTACATCGTGCAGGTGAGCCTCGGCGACACGCCATACGGCAGCTTGGAGTACAAGACGATCTTCGCCGTGGGCATGGCCCTCTTCCTGCTGACCCTGGCCCTGAACGTCGCCAGCCAGTCGGTGCTGGCGCGCTTCCGCGAGGAGTACCCGTGAGCCGCCCGCCCGCCGACACCGCCCCGCGCCCAGCAGGCGTGGTCCACAGCCGCCGCCGGGCCGGCGTTCCGACGCACCGCCGGCCCGGCGGCACCGCCTGGCGTGCGCGGCGCAAGGCCGCCGGCCGCGCCTACGAGTTGCTCTGCCTCGCGGCCACGTGCGTGGGCATCCTGGTGCTGCTCGTCCTCCTGGCCGACATCCTGCGCCGTGGCCTGCCGACGCTCACCTGGGAGTTCATCAGCAGCTTCCCCTCGCGCTTCCCGCAGCAGGCCGGCATCAAGGCCGCCTTGGTTGGCTCGCTCTGGCTGCTGGCCCTCACGGCCCTCTTCGCCGTGCCGACGGGCATCGCCGCCGGCGTCTGGCTCGAGGAGTACGCTCGCCGCACCTGGCTCAGCCGCGTCATCGAGGTCAACATCGCTAACCTCGCCGGCGTGCCGTCGATCATCTACGGGCTGCTGGGCCTTGGGCTGTTCGTGCGTACCCTCCAGCTCCAGCGCAGCCTCCTCGCCGGCGCGCTGACCATGGCCCTGCTCGTCCTGCCCATCATCATCATCAGCACCCGTGAGGCCATCCGTGCCGTGCCACGCTCGCAGCGCGAGGGGGCCTATGCGCTCGGCGCGACGCGCTCGCAGGTCGTCTGGGGTATCGTCTTGCCGGCGGCGCTGCCTGGCATGCTGACGGGCATCATCCTGGCGCTGTCACGGGCCATCGGTGAGACCGCCCCGCTCATCACCATCGGCGCGCTGACCTTCATCGCCTTCCTGCCGACGAGTCCGCTCGACCCGTTTACGGTTCTACCCATCCAGATCTTCAACTGGGTCTCACGGCCGCAGCCGGCCTTCCACGCCATCGCCGCGTCGGGCATCATCGTGCTCCTGGTGGTGCTGCTGAGCATGAACGCCCTGGCCATCTACCTGCGCGACCGCGCACGGAGGAAACTACAGTGGTGAATGACTCGGCGTCGCTGGCGACGGGGCTACGCAGCGCCCTGGCAGCCCTCAGCGCCGATCGTGTGGTCGCCAGGGTGGGTGCGGCGGCCGGTGCCGATAGCGCGCCGGCTTTCGCCATCCGCGGGCTTAGCCTCTGGTATGGCCACTTTCAGGCCCTGCGCGACATTACACTCGACGTCGCGTCGCGGCGCATCACCGCGCTCATCGGGCCCTCCGGCTGCGGCAAATCGACGCTCTTGCGCTGCCTGAACCGCATGAACGAGCTGATCCCCCAGGTGCGCATCGGCGGCCAGGTCCTCTTCCAGGGCGAGGACCTCTACGCGCCGCAGACTGATCCCGTCGAGGTGCGCCGGCGCATCGGCATGGTCTTCCAGAAGCCGAACCCCGTCCCCAAATCGGTCTACGACAACGTGGCCTTTGGCCTGCGCATCAACGGCTACCAGGGCAAGCTGGACGACCTGGTCGAGCGCGCCCTGCGGCGTGCCGCGCTCTGGGACGAGGTGCGGGACAAGCTGCGCCAGAGCGGGCTGGCGCTCTCTGGTGGCCAACAGCAGCGACTGTGCATCGCCCGCGCCCTCGCCGTCGAGCCGGAAGTGCTGCTCATGGACGAGCCGTGCTCGGCGCTCGACCCGATTGCCACCTACAAGATCGAGGAGCTGATGACCGAGCTCAAACGCGACTACACCATCGTCATCGTGACGCACAACATGCAGCAGGCGTCGCGCGTCTCGGACTACACGGCGTTCATGCTCGCCGGCGAGGATCGCGCCGGCGCGCTGGTCGAGTGCGGCGAGACGCGCAGCTTCTTCACCAACCCACGCGACAAGCGTACTGAGGACTACGTGACCGGCCGCTTCGGCTGAGGTGAGCACCGTGCACCATCAGCCACACACGCATCACTCATCGCCCATCACCCGTCACCTGCTGTTGCGCCGCCGAGCGCTCACCCGCTACAATGGCCATGTCCTGAGGCTCTCGCCGTCCTCTTCGGATATGTGGTGTCGGCCGTTTGTCGTCGTCGCTCCATTGCGAGAGCGGGCGTGGGTTGAAACTATGAGGTGACATGTATGATGGCTGAGCTTGATGCTGAGCGCGACGAGCAAGTCGCGCTGTTCGTCGACCACGAGAATATCTACATTTCGCTCCGCGACACCGTCGAGGCGCTCCCCGCGGAGGCGCGACCGGCCGCCGCCGCGCGTGCGCTGGACGTGAGCCGTCTCGCGCAGGCGCTCCTCGACTGGGCCGGCCGCGACGGCTGGGTGCGCATCAAGCTCGCCGTTGCCGACTGGGAGGCCCTGCCCCGCGGGCAGGTGCGCGAGTACGAGCGCCTCCGCTACCGCACGGCCTACAACCTGCCCGGCCGTAACTCGGCCGACGCCAAGATCCAAAACGAGATCCGCGACGTGCTCGAAGACCCAGACTACGCCGACGTCGGCACGTACATCATCGCCACCGGCGACGGCGGCTACTTCGAGGTCATCCGCACGCTCCTCGAGCGCCGCAAGCAGGTGCACATCTGGGGTGTGCGCGGCAGCACCAGCCCCCTGCTGGAGGCCCAGGCGACCTTCTTCCGCTACATCGACGACCTCCTCGGCCTCGGCGCAAGCACAGGCGACGACGCCCAGTCGGCGGAGCATGATGCGCCATCGCCCGCGGGCGCGCCCGAGGTGACACCCCTCGAAGCCTTCGTCATCCTGCTCGACGATGAGCTGCGCCAGCACGGCTGGCAGTACCTCAACTTCACGCGCATGCTCGACTTCATGGCCAGCCTCGGCGTCTTCGGCCAGGAGCGCGAGGAGGCGCTGGGCTGGCTCAACCTCGCCAAAGAGCAGGCCATCCTGCTGGAGCAGATCATCGAGCTGGCCCCACAGCGCGGGCCGTGGATGCACGAGCCGCTGCCGACCCGCCTGCGCAAGCTGCGGCTCAACCGCGCCCATCCGCTCGTACAGCGCGCCCTGGGCATCCGCGACGTCGTCCTCGAATGCCTCGCGCCCACGGTGGGCCAGCGGCGCGAGGTGACCTTCGCCACCGTGCTGAGCCGCTTGCGCACCCATCCGCAGCTCCTGCTCACCGAGGTGCAGGCCAAAAACTGGCTCGGCTGGTTCATCGAGCAGACCTACGTCGTCAGCCGCACGGCGCCACACCGCACGCTGCCGCAGGTGCAGGTGACGCTGCTGCGCCTGAACCCCGAGCGCGCCGGCATCGCCTCCAGCGAGCTCCCACCGGATGAGCAGCGGCGCGTCGACCGCCTCGTCGTCGTGCTCGACAACTACCTCGCGCGCAACCCGCGCTTCACCTGGATGGCCGCCTCAACCTTGCTCAGCAGCCTGGCCCCGCTCAGCGACGACCCCGACGACCAGGCCGCCCGCGAGGCCGCACGCGAGACGCTGCGGATGGCGGCCATGGCCGGCTACCTGGCCATCGGCAGCGTGCCCAACCGCCGCTTCGGCGGCGTGACGCAGACCGCCGTTCCGCGCCGTGAGCACCCGCACGTCCAGCGCTTGCTGCGCACGCGCGACGCGCTGCTGCGGCTGCTGGCGGCGATGCTCTCGAACCGGCCCTTCGTCGCCCGCGGCACCTTCGCGCAGCAGGCGGCCTCCGAAGCCGCTGTCGCCAGCGAGGTCGAGCGAGTCGAGTGGTGGGTCGACCTGCTCATCGAGCAGGCGTGCCTGGTCGCCGACACGCTCTCCGAGGGTGACGGCCCGGTGGTCCCAACGCTCGGCCTCAACTACCAGGACCTGCTGGTTGCGCGGCTGCTCAGCGCGACGTCGTAGCCTGCAATCGCCTGCAAGCGACCCGCTGTGTGTAAACGCGGCGCAACGCGGGAGCGTGTCCGCCGCCAGGCGGCGCGCGCGGGCCGGGACACGCCCTGCCACTCCATGTGGTTGCCAGATGTGGTTGCCAGATGTGGTTGCCGGCGGACGGCGTCTGGCTGGCGCAGGGGACGCGCCCAAGTGCTGTAGGCGCGAAGCGTGCCTCGCCCCTACATACCACTTTTCCGTGAAGACGTGCTCTTTCGAGCAGGGTGAGGGGCAGTGCAGAGTGGGCGACGCCCCCGCTGCGGCAGCCCCGTGGGGGTGGGGTGGGACCACCGCGACGAGCAAGCAGTCCTGACGAAGTCGTACACAGCGGTCCGGCCGGCCAACGCTTAACAGTGAGATTACCGAGGGCTTGACTCGGTGGCCGAGTCGGACTAGAGTAGAAGCGCGAAGCAGCTCTTGCTGCGTTGGCGTGCCACGGGCCCAGCGGGTGTGCCATGCCGCCTCTGTGCGTCGAGATCATCGCTTACGCCCCCACGCGCTTCTACCACTGTCTCCACTGCGAGGTCGTCTGGCAGCAGGTCGGCCACGGGCAGAAGATCCACGCCGAGCAGGACCGCACGGGCCTGCCCGATGACCTCCGCCGCGAGTACGAGACCCTCAGCGATTGGGTGCACGGGCTGTTCGACCGCTACGGCGACCGCCTCGACGTCAGGGTGATCGACGTGGCCTCGGTCGAGGGCGTGCTGAGGGCGCTGCGCTACGGCGTGCGCCGCTTCCCGGCGATTGTCGTCGCCGGCCGCGAGCGCGTCGCCGGGGGCGACCTCGCCGCAGCCGAGGCGGCCATCGAGCGACATCTTGCGACGGCGGGTGCGTCGTCGCCCGGGAGGGAGTAGGCGGGGAGAGCTACGGAGAGGAGCGCGACAGGTCGTGCCGCGCACCGCGTGCGGTGCCCACGTGTCCCTCGTGTCACTTCGCCATCATTCGCAGTCGGGCGGCCGCGGGCCGCCTCACATGTGGAGGCGACAGATGAACACGCTTCTCGCGGTCATCATTGGCGCGGCGACCGTCTACCTCGGCTACACCTTCTACGCGCGACGCATCGACCGCAATGTGCTCCAGCCCGATGCCCGTCGGGCGACGCCGGCGCGCCTCTACATGGACGGCGTCGACTTCATCCCGACGAGCCGCAACGTCCTCTACGGCTATCACTTCAAGTCCATCGCCGCTGCCGGGCCGATCGTCGGCGCCATCACCGCCGCGGCGCTGTGGGGCTGGTTCCCGGCGCTGCTGTGGCTGATGTTCGGCGTCTTTTTCATCGGCTGGGCCAGCGACTACTCGGCGATCATGGTCTCGGTGCGCAACGACGGCAACAGCCTCAGCGCGATCGCGCACCAGCTCATCGCCCCGCGGACGCGGCGCATCCTGCTCCTGTTCATCTTCTTCTACCTGCTCCTCGTCGCCGGCGCGTTCGTTAATCTGATCGCCCAGGTGCTCGCGCAGCCCCACGTGCCGCTGGGCATCATCATGCTGGCGGTCATGGGCGCGCTGGCCGGGCAGATGCTCTACCGCTGGCGCCTGGACCTCATCGCCGTCACGCTCATCACCGTCGGGGTGACGCTCGCGGCCATCCTGCTCGGCGGCACCGTCGGCGGCCCGGTGGAGGGCTTCTTCAAGGGCTTCAACGCCGGGCTCAACACCCTGACCGCCGGCCAACCGGTCACCACCGTCCTCGACCCGACGCTGCCAGCGGACCGCCAGAACGTGCCCCTGATGCCATCGTTCATGTTCTGGCTCTTCGGCACGTTCGTCTTCTGCTATCTCGGCGCGGCGCTGCCCATCTGGCGCTTCGCCCAGCCGGTCAACTACATCGGCTTCTGGATCACGGCGCTCACCATCTTCTTCGGCGGACTCGGCGCAGCGATCGCGTTCGTCATCCGGCCCGATCTCGCGTCCTTCAAGCTGCCGGCGTACGTCGACTTCCTCGGCCCGGAGTCGGTGCGGGCGGCGGGTGCCTTCCAGCCGCTGTGGCCGATGCTCTTCGTCACCATCGCCTGCGGGGCCATCTCCGGCTGGCACGCCCTCTTCGGGTCGGTGGGCACAGCGCGGCAGATCGAGAACGAGACCGACGTGCTGCCGGTCGGCGGCGGGGCGATGTTCAGCGAGTTCACGCTCGGCCTGCTCTCGCTGATGGCCGTCGCGATCGCCATCCCTGGCCCGGCGGTCGCGCGCTTCGCCGAGGGCGTCGGCAGCTTCCTCAGCGTCTTCGGGCTGCCCGCCGAGTATGGCCGGGCGATTGCCTTCGCCGCCTTCGTCGTCATCGTCATCACCGTCGTCCAGCTCGTCTTCCGCGTCATGCGCGTGACGCTGGCCGAAGGGCTGGGCGATCGCATGCCGGCCTTCCGCAATATCCATGTCGGCATCATCATCTCGATCGCCCTGGCGTTCCTGCTCGTCGTCACCGGCGTGTGGATCTATCTCTGGCAGCTCTTCGGGGCCTCGAACCAGCTCATGGCCTCGCTGAGCCTGCTGATCGTGACCGTCTGGCTCATCGCCACACGGCGCAATCCGCTCTATGCCGGCATTCCCATGCTCTTCATGTACATCACGACCAACGCGGCCGCCCTGGTCACGGCCTACAACCTGTGGAACACGGTGTTCCTGCGCAACCTGGGCGTGCCGGGCCGCGAGCTGGCCGTCGTCGGCAGCGGGCTGATGATCTTCGTCGCGCTGCTCCTGGTCGGGGCGGCGGTCTTGATCGGGATCGACGGCTATCGCGCGGTCCAGCGCTACCGCGCGGCGCCAGGCCCGCAGCCCGCCCCGGCGCCGACGTCCTAAGCGCGAAGCTTGCCGCGCGTGGCGTGCCGGCCCCTCCCGGTCGCCGGGCAGGGGCCGGCGCAGCGCTAGGCTATCTAGGGGCCACGGAAGGGGAGCGCGCCTCGTGTCGTTTCCCCAACACCTCGCCGATCGCCTGCGCGCCTGGCGGCGGACGCTCGGCGAAGTACTCTATGGGATGAGCGCCTACGACTTCGAGCATCAGGCGCGCCACCTACGCGCCGACATGGAGACGCTGTTCATCCTCCTGGTGATGGGCGACTGCATCGGCCTGCCGATGCTGCCGCCGTACTACTCGCTGCGCCTCGTGCCCTATCTCGTGCCCGCAGTCGAGACCTGGCGCCGGCGCGTGCTCCGCGAGCGCGACTACACGGAGAGCGAGGAGTACGACCTGATCGAGATGTAGGGCGCCAGGGTGCCGGGCCGCCGGACGCGCGCCGAGTGGCGCCAGGTCGGGCCGACTCCCACGTCGCCTCGCGCCGCGCAATGCGCGATAATGCAGGACAGAAGCCCACCCGGCGCAGAGGAGCATCGAACCATGCCCGACGACGTAGGCGAGGGCCAGCGCGGTGGCCTCCGCGGACTTCTCCAAACCGTCAAAGAGATCATGTACGGGATGGCGTCGCACGACATGACGCGCTACGCCATCCGTACTCGCGCCAGTATGGAGCACCTGTTCATCTTGATCACCATGGGTGACCTGCTCGGCGTGCCGATCCTCCCGCCCTACTACTCCCTGCGCCTGCTGCCGTACGTGGTGCCCCAGATCTCGACCTGGAAGCGCCGCATGCTGCGCGAGAAAGACCTGACCGACGCGCTCAGCTAGGGCGATCGGTGGAGGGGGAACGCGATGGATACCACGTCGCAGGCGGCCGGGTCGCTCCGCGCGGCCTTCGAACAGAACCCCGACCGCCGCTATGTCATGTTCGGCGGCAAGGGTGGGCTGGGCAAGACCACCTTCTCCGCGGCCACCGGCTTCTGGCTGGCGCAGCAGGGCCACCGCGTGCTCGTCTTCTCGGTCGACCCGCA
>JACQUS010000224.1 GCA_016210125.1 Chloroflexota bacterium
CGCTCGTGGGGCCGATCTCTCCCTGCTCCTGCTTCCGCACGCTCTCCCCTAGCTCGGCACGCGCCTGCGGCGCCACGTAGTTGAGCACCGCGCTGCCGAGCATGAGCGACCGGTCGGTTTGGCCGAAGATGCGTATGGTGGCGCGATTCGCATACAGCACGATCCCGCGCCGGACGATGCCGACGCCCACCGGACTCTCTTCCACGACCGAGCGAAAGCGCTGCTCGTTCTCCCGCAAGAGCAGGAGCGCCTCGTTGACCTGGTGGAGGAACGCCGTCCTGTCGCGCAGGCGCTTCCATTGGACGGCGGCCAGGAACCCGAGCACGCCCAGCGTCGCGAGGAGCAGCCGGCCGAGCGTGTACCGCCTGGCTACGTCGCCCCCGACGAGCAGGTCCACGAGCCTTGGCAGCGCATCGAGCTGCACCTCGGCGAGAACGACGGCGGCGACGGCGATCAGCACGGCAGCCGTGGTTGCCGCCCGACCGCCCCTCGTTGGCGGCCTCTCTGAGACGTCCCAACTCATACCGCCTACCTCGAACAGCACGAGGACTCGCGCAGGCGCGGCACGGCCCCGCGCCGGCCTCGCGCCGCGAAGCGCGCCGACTGCTCACCTGCTCGGCGGCGTCGGTGCCTGCCGGTGTCGAAACGCCCGCCTCGCTGAAGCACGACTACCGCGCCGCAAGCCGCGCTTCGATGCGGTCGAGCCGCTCCCGCAGGTGCTCGTTCTCTTCCGCTAGGCGCTTCGCCCGTGACGAGAGGGCCGGGTCCGACTGCCACCAGTCGATGCCCATCTCCTGCGCCTTGTCCACCGAGGCGATGAGCAGGCGCACTTTGATGTTGAGCAGCTCGATCTCGGCGAGCGAGATCGTGATGTCTCCGGCGATCACGATGCCCTTGTCGAGCACGCGCTCGAGGATGTCGGCCAGGTTGGTGGTCTGAATGGCGCTCACGATGCGCCGATCGTGTCCGTCGTGCATACGCGTCATCCCTTCCAGCCGCGGGCGCCGCGGCCGGTACGCCTCGTGCTGGGTGTGCTACGCCAGGTCCTCGAGCGCCCCGAGCCGAAGCTCGAGGTCCGCGTCCTCGAGGCCGAAGAGCGCCTTCAGCTCGGCCATTTTCTGATCGAGCCGCAGGAACGTGAGACCCATCCGTTCGATCTCGTCCTCGGTGAGCGAGCCGCGCTCGATCCGGCGAAGCGCCTGCTTCTCCAGCAGACGCCGCAAGAGCTCGATGAGCGCCAGAACCAGCTTGGCGAGGCCACGCTCTACCTGCGCTTCGTCGGCGCCGACCCGCCGCGGCAGCGCGGCCCTGCGCTGGGCGAACTCGCGGGCGAAGTCGTCCAGCGCCGCCACGTCGCCGGCGAGGCGTTGGGCGCGCAGCGACGCCAGCCCGCGGCCACTCACGCCCGACGCTCCAGCCGCGCGTACAGGTCCAGCGCCAGATGGAAGCGGCCCGCCCGCTCGTAGGCCGCAGCGAGTGCAAGGATGGCTCTCCCGGCCGCCGCGGCCTCGGCGCTGTCGGGGTAGCGCGCCATCAGCCGACTGTAGCCGTCAACCGCTTGGTGCACGTGGCCGACCGCCTGCCACGCCCGCGCTATGCGCAGCGTGGAGGCGCGCGCCGCCGCCTCCGGCTCGACCGCTGCGCTCTCGTCGCTGTCCACGCATGCTCCTCCTCATCCGCCGTAGGGCCAGACAGTGGCGGCATCTGCTGCCTGCCCGCCGTTGGCGCCGGTACGCGGCGGCGGATGGCACGCCTCGGTCGCCGCCGTGACGAAGCTGTAGGGTGGCCACGGCCCGCTCAGCAGCAGGCGCTCACCTGCGTGCGCGCGGCGCGCCGAGGCGAATGCCTCTCGAAAGGCGCCGGCTCGTGCTCCCGGCAGCAGGTACGCGGCGGTCACCGCCAGGCGCGGCGTCGGCAGCACGTGATGGCGGCTCTCCAGCGCGGCGCCGAGCAGCTCCGCGTCTAAGGCCCGTGCGAGGGCAACGGCCCGCGAGCGCAGCACGTCCTCGCGCCGCTGCGCGGCCAGCCTGGCGCTCAGGTAGCGCGTCCCCGGCCCCAGCGCGGCAGCGGCGAGGTCGGGGGCCTCGGCGTCGCGGCGCTGCGCAGCGACCGCGTGCGTCGGGTCCCAAAGCACGGCGATGTCGAACTCGATCTTGTCCGCCAGCCGGTCCATATCGGCCGTGAGCAGCGCGTAGCGCTCCGCGAGCGCCCGGACGACGGCGTCGAGGCTCGGGAGCACGGTCCCGAAGCGGACCGGAAGCGCCGGGCCGTGCCGCCGCAGCGCCTCGACGATCGCCTCGTGGCGTAGGAGGTTCTCCGGCGCAGGAGGCACCTCAGACGCGCCGACGACGCTGATGGCCGCGGCCAACGCGCGGCAGGGCACGGTCGTCAGCGGCCCACCGAATCCGCCCAGGCGCGGCGGTATGGGCGCCCCCTGCGGCACGATGGCGTAGACGTAGCAGCCGCAAGCCATCGCTCGCCCCGTTCCCCGCCGGGCCATCGAGCCCCCAGCGCAGGCGCTCGGCGCGCTCGACCGAGGCGAGCATGACCATGAGCCCGACGAAGATGAGGTCGACATCGGCCACCGAGATGGTGATGTCTCCGGCAAGGACGACTCCCCGATCGAGGAGCCGATCGAGGATCTCGAGGACGGTGACGTCTTTGGCCTCGACAGCAGCGCTCCTCACGACAGCG
>JACQUS010000208.1 GCA_016210125.1 Chloroflexota bacterium
CTCTGGGCGTCTGCCCCGTCCCACCCCAAAGAGGTTCCTAGAGGTCGCCTTCGGCGACCTCTGGGAACCCGCCCGCTCTGCTCCCCCTCTCCGAGTCGGAGAGCGGGCCGGGGGGTGAGGTCCCTCCCGCTGCGGCGCAGCCGCTGTTCGTTGGCTGCTGGCGTCCTGCTGGGACATGGGCGACTACCCTGATGGAGATTCCGATGGAGATTGCCCTGAAACAGCGGTTTGACTGCCTTTCATCCATTGCGGTGCCGCTGCAGAGCGGCATGGACGATTCTGCGGTAAGCTTCGCTCCCTCGGGACCTCGCACCCATCACCCGTCACTCATCACCCATCACTTTCGTGGGCCACACGCTCCCGCCAGTCGAGCCAGACGTCGTGCAGCGTCTCGGCGAACGGGACGCGCGGCGCCCATCCGGTTGCCGCGACCAGCTTGCGGTTGTCGCAGCGCATCTCCGGCACGTCAACCGGGCGCACCAGCTCGGGTGCCTGCTCGACGCGCACCGCCAGGCCGGAGGCGTCGAGCAGCCCGGCGATGAGGTCCTGCACCGACCGCGCGACCCCGCTGCCGACATTGTAAACCTCGCCCGGCGTCCCTCGCTCTAGCAGCAGGGCGTAGGCGCGCACCACGTCGCGCACGTCCGTGAAGTCGCGGCGCGGGCTGGTGTTGCCGACGCGCAGGACCGGCTCGGCGCGGCCGGCGGCGATGCGCGCGAGCTGCCGGGCGATGGCCGAAGCCACGAAGTCGGCGCTCTGGCGCGGACCGAGATGGTTGAAGGCCCGAGCGCGCACGACGGGCAGACCGCGGCTCACGAAGTACACCTGGCCCATCAGCTCCTGCGCCACCTTGCTGACGCCGTAGGGATTCGTCGGCCGGAAGGGCTGGCTCTCGGCGATGGGCAGCTCCTCCGGGCGCACCAGGCCGTAGGCGTCGGCCGAGCCGGCCGCGAGGACACGTGGCTGCCGGCCGCCGGCCACCAGCGCGTCGAGGACGACCATCTGCGCCAGGACGTTGGCGCGGAAGGTCTCCTCGGGCATCTCCCAGGAGCGCGCCGTGGCCGGTTGGCCGGCGAGCAGGAAAGCGTAGTTCGGGGTGGCCTCGGCCACCAGCCGCGCGACGGCCGCACGGTCGGTCAGCTCGGCGGGGACGACCGCCAGGCGCGGCCCCAGCGGCGGCAGCACAGCCTGCGCGCGCTCCGGCGAGCGCACCTGGGCCGTGACCGCGCAGGCGGTCTCGGCCAGCAGATAGGCCACCAGATGGCTGCCGGCGAAGCCGGATGCGCCGGTGACGAGTGCCCTGCCGTTCAAGTCCGTGTCAGGCGAGGCCGGCGGCGGCGCGCAGGGCCGCGGCCTTGTCGGTGCGCTCCCACGGCGCATCGATGTCGTCACGGCCGAAGTGGCCGTAGGCCGCCGTGGGCCGGTAGATCGGCCGGCGCAGATCGAGGTCGCGGATCATCGCGACCGGCCGCAGGTCGAAGTGCTCGGCGATCAGGCGCTCGATCAGCTCCTCGGACACGTGGTTCGTGCCGAAGCACTCGATCATAAGCGAGACGGGTTGGGCTTTGCCGATGCAGTAGGCGATCTGGATCTCGAAGCGGTCGGCCAGCCTGGCGGCGACGACGTTCTTGGCCACGTAGCGCGCTGCATAGGCACCCGAGCGGTCGACCTTTGTCGGATCCGTGCCGGAGAACGCGCCGCCGCCGTGGCGGGCCATGCCGCCATAGGTGTCGACGATGATCTTGCGGCCGGTCAGCCCGGCGTCGCCCATGGGCCCGCCGATCACGAACCGTCCGGTCGGGTTGATGAGGTAGCAGGTCTGGCGGTCGAGCAGCTCCGGCGGGACCACGGCGCCGACCACGCGCTCGCGGATCTCCTCGTGCAGGCGCCCGTCGCTCACGTCCTCGTCGTGCTGCGCCGAGACGACGACGGTCGCTACCCGCGTCGGCTTGCCGTGCCGGTACTCCACGGTCACCTGCGACTTGCCATCCGGGCGCAGGTACGGCAGCAGGCCGCTGCGGCGCACCTCAGCCAGCCGACGGCAGATGCGGTGCGCCAGGGCGATGGGCAGCGGCATCAGCTCCGGCGTCTCGTTGCAGGCGAAGCCGATCATCATCCCTTGGTCGCCGGCGCCGAGCTGCTCGACCTCGGCCTCGCGCATCTCGCCCGCGCGCGCCTCGAGCGCCTGGTCCACGCCCTGGGCAATATCCTGCGACTGCTCTTTGATCGACACGATGACCCCACAGGTCTCGGCGTCGATACCGTACTCGGGGCGCACGTAGCCGACGCTGCGGATGGTGTCACGCACGACGCGCGCGATGTCCACGCTGGCCCGCGTCGTGATCTCGCCGATGACCACGACGAGCCCGGTCGTCGTCGCCGCCTCGCAGGCTACGCGGCCGCGCGGGTCCTGCTGGTAGATGGCGTCGAGCACGCTGTCGGAGACCTGGTCGCACAGCTTGTCCGGGTGGCCTTCGGTCACCGACTCCGAGGTGAAGAGCAGGCGCGGGGCGCGCATGAACGTGCTGCCAGACATCGTCGCATTCCCTTCCTTTACGTCCCAGACTCCCAGGATGTGAGGTAGCGCTGCTGCTCGTCAGTCAGCGTGTCGATCTCCAGACCCATCGCGTGCAGCTTCAGGCGAGCGATCTCGCGGTCGATCTCCGGCGGCACGGGGTAGACGCCCGTTGCGAGCCCGCCGGCGCTGCGGACGATGTGTTCGACGGACAGCGCTTGGTTGGCGAAGCTCATGTCCATCACCGCTGCCGGGTGGCCTTCCGCTGCCGCCAGGTTCACGAGCCGGCCGTCGGCCAGCAGGTATACACGCCGGCCGTCGGCGAAGCGGAACTCCTCGACGAAATCGCGCGCTTGCCGCCGCTCGACGGCCAGCTCGGCCAGCGCGGCGATGTTGATCTCGTCGTTGAAGTGCCCGGCGTTGGCCAAGATGGCCCCGTCGCGCAGCGCCGCCAGGTGCTGACGATCGATGACGCTCACGTCGCCGGTGGCGGTGATGAAGATATTACCCTGCCGCGCGGCCTCGCGCATGGGCATGACGCGAAAGCCGTCCATCGCCGCTTCGAGCGCCCGCAAGGGGTCGATCTCGGTGACGACGACGTCAGCCCCGAGGCCACGCGCGCGGGTGGCGATGCCGCGGCCGCACCAGCCGTAGCCGCTGACCACGACCGTCTTGCCGGCAAACAAGATGTTCGTCGCGCGGATGACGCCGTCGAGCGCGCTCTGCCCCGTGCCGTAGCGGTTGTCGAAGAAGTGCTTGGTGTTGGCCTCGTTGACGGCGACGATGGGGTAGCGCAGGACGCCGTCGGCGTGCATGCTGCGCAGGCGGATCACGCCGGTGGTCGTCTCCTCCGTGCCGCCGATCACGTTGCCCAGAAGGTCGGGGTGCTCGCGGTGCAAGGCCGTCACGAGGTCGCAGCCGTCGTCCATGGTGATCTCGGGTCGGTGCGCTAGCACGGCGGCGATGTGCCGGTAGTAGGTGTCGCGGTCCTCGCCCTTGATGGCGAATACGGGAATGCCGTGCCGGGCGACGAGCGCGGCCGCCACGTCATCCTGCGTCGAC
>JACQUS010000209.1 GCA_016210125.1 Chloroflexota bacterium
AGCTCGACCTCACGGCGCGTCGGCGCGCCGAAGCTCGTGCCGTCCTGCGCTGCGGCGCTGATCGCCGCGACGACCGACGGCGGCGCGTGGCCGAGGATCAGCGGACCCCACGAGCCGACGTAGTCGACGTAGGCATGGCCGTCGGCGTCCCAGACGCGGCAGCCGGCGCCGCGCTCGATGAAGCGCGGCTCGCCGCCGACGGCGCGGAAGGCGCGCACCGGGCTATTCACGCCGCCGGGGATGTAGCGCTGGGCCTCGCGAAAGAGGCTGCGAGAGCGGAAAACATCCATTGCTCAGTCAGTCCTCATCGGAAGAGGTCTCGTACGCCCCGGTACGTCGCCTCGGACCGACGGCGAACTGCGCCAACGTACACCAGGCGCCGCTCGTCGTCTACGAGATAGATGACGCGATGATCAGCAACACGGATCCGGTAGATGTCGCCCTCGAGCTTTTCGCACCTTGCCGGACGTGGATTGTCGGCGAGTGCTTGGAGTCGCCGTAGTACAGGCTCGCGATTCTTCACCGGTAGGTCGTCGAGCTCCTTTTGTACGCGACGACTCCGCAGAATGACCTCATACACTTTGAGCCCGGAGCCGCTTGTATTGCTCCAGCGATAGGCTCTCCTCCTCGGGAGCGGCCATGCTTTCGTACATGGCGATCAAGTCGTCAAGGGCTTCTGTCGCCATGATGAGCAGGTTCCAATTGTTCCGGTACGGAGCCAGAAGATCTTTGCGCGTTCTGCCGCGCCGCTGAGACCTTCCGTCTAGGTTCAAATCGTAGATTATGCCGGACCTCGTCTCGGACTTCGTGGCGAACTTTTGGAAGATCCGCGAAGGAAACACCCACACTGTGTCGTCTCGCTCAACACAGATGATGAAAAGGTGCTCTGACGCGCGCAAATTACGAACTTGATACCAGCGCACATCTTTCTGCTTTTCGAGCTTCTTGACCTGAATTTCTCGGTAGCATCCAGCGTCCAGGCGGATAATGGCATCGACGCCTTCCATATCCACCAGCGGGACGTACGGAACGATGCCACGCTGTAGCAGCTCGCCGAAAACGAAAAGCTCACCCTGCTTCCCGATCGCTGCCGTGTGCACGCCAACTACCTCGCTTGCAGCCAGCGCGCCGCGTCCTTGGCGTGGTACGTGAGGATCATGTCCGCGCCGGCGCGCTTGATGGCTGTGAGGATCTCCAGCGCGACGCGCCGCTCGTCGAGCCAGCCGTTGCGCGCCGCAGCCTTGACCATCGCGTACTCGCCCGAGACGTTGTAGGCCGCCAGCGGGTGGTCGAAGCGCTGCCGCGCGCGCGCCAGCACGTCGAGGTAGGCCAGCGCCGGCTTGACCATGATGGCGTCCGCGCCCTCGCTGATGTCCTGCTCGATCTCGCGCAGCGCCTCGCGCACGTTCGGCGGGTCCATCTGGTAGCCGCGCCGGTCGCCGAAGGCCGGCGTCGAGTCGGCCGCCTCGCGGAACGGGCCATAGAAGGCCGAGGCGTACTTGGCGGCGTAGCTCAGGATCGGCACGTGCTGCTGGGCGCTCTCGTCCAACGCGGCGCGGATCGCCGCCACATGGCCGTCCATCATGTCCGACGGCGCGATGACATCGGCCCCGGCCTCGGCCTGCGAGACCGCTGCGCGCGCCAGAAGCTCCAGCGTGGCGTCGTTGTCCACCTCCTGGCCGCGCAGCACGCCGCAATGGCCGTGGCTCGTGTACTCGCACAGGCAGGTGTCGGCGATGGCCAGGATGTCGGGCGCGGCGTCCTTCACCGCCCGCAGGGCCTGCTGCACGATGCCGTCGCGCGCGTAGGCCTCGCTGCCCACCTCGTCCTTGTGCGCCGGCAGGCCGAATAGGATCACGCCCGGGATGCCGAGCGCCGCGACTTCGCGGACCTCGGCGGCGAGCACATCGCACGACATGTGGTAGCAGCCGGGCATCGAGGCGATCTCCTCGTGCACGCCGCGGCCGTGGACGACGAAGAGCGGGTAGATGAAGTCGCGCGGCGACAGCTCGGTCTCGCGCACGAGCGTGCGCAGCGCCTCGCTGCGGCGCAGGCGGCGCAGCCGCGACCCGCCGATGCGCAGAGTGCTCGTCACAGCCATAGCACGAACCCCCTTCGACCGTGTGGGGTAGCACCTCTCAACCAGCAGCGAGCGCTGGGTATCTTCCCGCACCGATTGTAGCATCGTGCTCGGTCACGGACCCAATGCTGACACCTGCGACGTCTCAACTTGATCTCAACCTTTTCTTCACCTAGCCACAACTTAACATAGTAGACTTCAGGCTAAGCCCAGCGAAAAGGAGGTGCGGCCGACCGCCACACGACGCTTCCACTCGTAGGGGACTCGCCGATAGGCGGCGCATGACCGCTGTAGCCGCCTGAGGCGCTGTGTAGCCACCTTTGACTTCGCGGCCTTCGCCCCTGGGGATCAGGCCCCGATGTGCGCGGAGAGGCGCACGGTCGTGCCGTGCTCCGCAGCCAAGCCATCGGGACACATCGACACCGGAGGTGTACCATGATGAAC
>JACQUS010000222.1 GCA_016210125.1 Chloroflexota bacterium
CCGCGCGCTGCCCCTCGGCCGGCGCCACGCCCGACGCGGCCAGGGCCGCGCGCAATGCCGCTCGCGAGAGCGGGCCCAGCTCCTCGACCAGCCGGCCGCCGCGCTCCACGACGTAGACCTCACGAAGGTGGCCGCCCGTGCACTGGACGACGTGCGCCGGCAGCGCGTCGAAAACCTCGTTCGCCAGCACGCAGCCGACCTCGACCTGGACCGGCAAACGCCGCCGCCGCTGGACGCGCGCCACCTCGGGACCGGGGCTCGGATCGACGAGGACATAGCGCAGGGCCGCGGCCAGCGACGCGCGCTCGGCCTCCATGGCGGCCCAAAGGTCCGCGGCGAAGCGCCCGCGTCCGCCGCCCAGCTCCACCACCGCGAACGGCGCCGGCCGGCCCAGCAGCTCCCAGCACTCGACGACCTGCCGCGCGACCAGCGCCGCGAAGGCCGGGTGCGCCTCGGGGCTGGTGACGTAGTCGCCGCGCGCGCCGGTGCGCGGCACGCCGGCGCTGTAGTAGCCGAGGCCTGGCGCGTAGAGCGCCAGGCGGCTGAAGGCGGCGAAGGTCAGCCGGCCGCGCTCCGCCAGCGCATCGCTAAGCCGCTGGCGGAGCAGTCTGGCCCTCTCCGCATCGGAGAGGACACGCGGGGGCGACGTCACGGGTACACTCGACCGACGCTCTGGATTTCTTCCCTCAACGCTAGCAGAGGGCCGCCGTGTAGGCTATAATCACCGCGGGTGGACAGCCAGCGAGGCGGAACAGTGACGTTCGAGCCTTACGCACGACTCGCGGTGTTCACCCTTATGGCTCTTGCCGTGCCCTTCATGGCCGTCTTCATGTCCAGCCTCGTGCGCGCCCGTCGGCCCAACGCTATCAAGTCCCAGCCCTACGAATGTGGCCTGGAGACGCAGGGGCCGACCTGGGTGCAGTTCCACATCCGCTACTATCTGTACGCCCTGCTCTTCGTCATCTTCGACGTCGAGGTCGTCTTCCTCTTTCCCTGGGCGGTGGCCTACGACCAGCTCGGGCTCTTCGCGCTAGTCGAGGCGTTCGTTTTCGTCGCCCTGCTGAGCGTCGGGCTGGTGTACGCCTGGCGCAAAGGAGCGCTGGAATGGCGATAGCGCGGGAGCGCCACCAGGCCGTCGCGCAGCTCATGTTGAAGACGTCGGACGAAATCGATCGCCACCTCGCCGCCGTAGAGGCCGAGCTGCGCAAGAACGTGCTGCTGACTAACCTCGACACGCTGTGGAGCTGGTCGCGGCGCTCGTCGCTCTGGCCGGTGACCTTTGGCCTGGCCTGCTGCGCCATCGAGATGATGGCCGTCGGCACGGCGCGCTACGACATCTCGCGCTTCGGCGCCGAGGTCTTCCGCCCCTCGCCGCGCCAGGCCGACCTTATGATCGTCGCCGGCACGGTGACCAAGAAGATGGCCCCGGCGCTGCGGCGCATCTGGGACCAGATGCCCGAGCCGAAATACTGCATCGCCATGGGCGTCTGCGCGTCGAGCGGCGGCCACTACTTCAACTCCTACGCCGTCGTCGACGGCGTAGACCACATTGTGCCGGTCGATGTCTACGTGCCCGGTTGCCCGCCGCGCCCCGAGGCGCTGCTGTACGGCCTCATCAAGCTCCAGGAGAAGATCGACCGCCAGGGGGCCAAGGGCTAAGGTATGGCTACGATCGCCGAAATCCTCGCCCGGCTGCAGTCGGCGCTTCCCGAGCGCCCCTTCGGCGTGCACGCCGGACCCATGCCCATCCTGGTGGTAGAGCCCGCCGACCTCCTCGAGGTCATGCGCACGCTGCGCGACGACCCGGAGCTGGCGTTCGACTACCTATCGGACCTCACCCCGGTCGACCAAATCTACTTCGACGAGATCGACGTCAATTATGTCCTTTTCTCGCTGCGCCACCGCCACAGCCTCACCGTCAAGGTGCGCGTCGACCGCGACGACGCCGCGCTGCCCTCGCTCGTCCCGCTCTGGCGCGGGGCCAACTTCCAGGAGCGTGAGGCGTACGACATGTTCGGCATCCGCTTCCTCGGGCACCCGAATCTGACGCGCATCCTGACCTGGGACGACTTCCCCGGACACGCGCTCCGCAAGGACTTCGCCATCAACGAGCCGGCGCTGATTCCGCGCAACCGCGTGCGCCTCGACTATCCGGGCGCGCCATCGCTGGCGCCGCCGGCTCAGGAGCCGTAGCGCATGGCCATCGACGCCCGCCCGCCGGAGGCCGAGGGCCACGAGATCGTTCTCAACATGGGGCCGCAGCACCCTAGCACCCACGGCGTCTTCCGCCTCGTGGTCACCCTCGACGGCGAGACGGTCGTCGAGGCCGTGCCCATCATCGGCTACCTGCACCGCGGCACGGAGAAGCTGGCCGAGAGCCGCACC
>JACQUS010000221.1 GCA_016210125.1 Chloroflexota bacterium
GCGACTGGCAGTTCCTGTGGGGCGTCGTCGCCGTCAACATCATCTTCCTGGTCGTCTATTTCTACCTGCTGACGACGTAGGGTCCTGCGCGCTCGCGTCGAGCCATTCTCGTAGGGGGCGAGGCATGCCTCGCCCCTTGCCTCGCCTGATCGCGGCCGTCGTCGGGGATGGCCACGCGCCCCGCCCCAAGAAGAGGGTTCCAAAGGGGGCGAAGCCCCCTTTGGATTCCCCCTCGCCTCCCTGCTGCGCCGGCTTCCCCCTCTCCCGCTCGCGGGAGAGGGGCACCGAGGGGGTGAGGCCACCCTATGCCCCTGCCGGCGCACCACAGCGCACCGGCCCTCGATAGAACGCCTCCGCCTGCCGCAGCGCCACCCCCTGATACTGTTTCATCTGGCGAATGCCGGCATGTGTAGGGGCGATCCTTGTGAGCGCCCTGCTGGGGCGAATACAAGATTCGCCCCTACGATGGCATCTGTGCCGTGGAGCAGCATCAGCCTCGTCCCTAGGCAGCGGGTGGCGGCACTTGACAGTGTCGCGCCCGTCGGCAAACACTCACGCAGACACCTCCGCGGGGGCCGCGGCCCCGCAGCCCCGCGGCCTGAGGCCTCCCCTCAGAGAGGAGGGTGGCCGATGCCTGGCTTGCCTTTCACGGGACTGCGTGTCCGCGTCATGCTCCTCGTCCTCCTCGCCGTCCTGCCGGCGCTGGCGCTGACGGGCTATACGGCCGCCGAGCAGCGCCGCATCGCCGCGGCCGGCGCACAGGCCAGCGCGCTGGCGCTGGCACGGCACGCCGCGGAGGAGCAACACCAGGTGATCGAGGCAACGCGCGGCACGCTGACGACCCTGGCGCGCCTGCCCGAGGTGCGGCGCGGCGACGCGGCGGCCTGCACGACGCTCCTCGCCGACTTGCTGCCACGCTATCCCCACTACTCTAGCCTCGCAGTCGCCGACCCGAATGGCAACGTGTTCTGTAGCGCTCTGCCACAGCCCGGCGCGCTCAACGTCGCCGACCGCCTGCACTTCAAGCAGGCCATCGCCGCGCGCGACTTCGCCGGCGGCGAGTACGTGATCGGCCGCGGCGCTCTCGCCGGCAAGGGTCTCCTCGCCTTCGCCTACCCAGTCGTGGACGAGGCCACGACGGTGCGCGCGGTGGTCCTCGCCGTCCTGGACCTCGACGCGCTCAGCCGGCTGCTGCCCCGTGCGTACCTCCCGGAAGGCTCGCTGTTCTTCGTCGTCGACGACCGCGGCGTCGTGCTGGCCGCGCAGCCCGATCCCGAGCGGTGGGTGGGCAAGCCCTTCCCCGCGTCGCAAGTCTTCCTGTCGATGCGCGAGCTGCGCGGTGAGGGTACTCTTGAAGCCCCCGGGGTCCAGGGTACGCCGCGCTACTGGGCCTTCACGCCCCTGCTCGGCCGGCCCGAGGCCGGCGAGCTCTACGTGGCGATCGGCGTCCCCCGCGAGGCGGTGTTCGCCGGCATCGAACGCGCCTTCGCGCGCAACGCCGCGGCGCTCGGCGTCGTCGGGCTGCTGGCGCTGCTGGCGGCGTGGTTCGGCGGCGATCTGTTCGTCCTGCGCCGCGTGCGCGCGCTGGTGCGGGCGACGAAGCGCCTGGCGGGCGGCGACCTGCGCGTGCGCACCGGGCCGCCGTATGGGGCCGGCGAGATCGGCGACCTCTCCCGCGCCTTCGACGCCATGGCCGACGCGCTCCAGCGCCTGCTGGGCGAGCATCAGCGGGCCGAGGCGGCCCTGCTCGCCGCGCAGGAGGAGCTCGAGCAGCGCGTGCGCGAGCGCACCGCGGACCTGGCGCGTGCCAACGAGGCCCTCCGGACGGAGGTCTGGGAGCGCAAGCGCGCCGAGGAGCGCTATCGCTCTCTGGTCGAGTCGACCCCGGACGGCATCGCCGTGCACCGCGGCGGGACGCTCGTCTACCTCAACGCGGCCGCGGCGCACATCATCGGCGCCAGCAGCGCCGAGCAGATGGTCGGCCGGCCGGTCCTCGATTTTGTCCACCCCGATTACGTCGACGCCGTCCGCCAGCGCGTGCGGCGCGTCCTCGAGGAAGGTACGCCGGCACCGCTCGTCGAGGAGAGGCTCATACGCCTGGATGGCACGCCGATCGACGTCGAGATCGTCGCCATTCCGACAACCTACGAGGGGCAGCCGGCCGTGCAGGTCGTCATCCGCGACATCACCGCGCGCAAGCGCTCCGAAGAGGAGCTGCGCCGCTCGTACGAGCGGCTGGCGGCCCAGGGCGAGATCGACCGCGCCATCCTGGCCGCGCGCTCACCGCAGGACGTCGCCCGCGCCGCGCTCTCGCGCATCCGCCGTCTGGTGCCCTGCCAGCGGGCCGCGGTGATGCTGCTCGACGCCGGCCGGCGCGAAGCGCGCGTCATCGCCGCAGACGAGGACCGCCCGCTGGGGCTGGCCGAAGGCGTTAGCGTGCCCTTCGACGAGCTGTGGTCGCCCATCGTCTCGCCCCAGGGCCGGCCGTGGTATTTCGCCGACCTCGCCGCGCTCGAGCAGCGCTCGCCGACCATGGAGCACAGCCTCGCGACCGGGGTGCGCAGCCTCATGCTTGCCCCCATGGCCGTCGAGCAGGAGCTCGTCGGCGTCCTGACCTTGGCGGCGACCCGGCCGGCGGCGTTCCGGCCCGAGCACGTGGAGATCGCGAGCGAACTGGCCACCTCGCTCGCCGTCGTCCTTCACGGTGCGCGCCTCCAGGCGAGTCTGGCCGCCGAGGAGCAGCTCCTGCGCACGCTGGTCGATAACCTGCCGGAGGGCGTGATCCTGCTCGACGGTGCGCACCGCATCGTGCTGGCCAACGCCGCAGCGCGGGCCTACCTGCCGCTACTGACCAGCGCCGTCCTCGGCGACACCTTGGCCGCCGAGGACGGCTGGTCGGTCGAAGAGCTCTGTGCGCTCCCGCCGCACGGCGGGTGGCGGGAGGTCGTCGTGCCCGGGCCGCAGCCGCGCGTGTTCGAGCTGGCGGCGCGCTGCGTGGCCGGCGCTGCGGATGGGCAGAGCTGCGTCCTCGTTGTGCGCGAGGTGACTCATGACCGGACCGTCCAGGCGCAGTTGGAGCGCCAGGAGCGCCTGGCCACCGTCGGCCAGTTGGCGGCCGGCATCGGCCACGACTTCAACAACCTGCTGGCCGGCATCATGCTCTACGCCGAGGTCCTCGAGGTGCGCTACGACCTGCCGGACGACGCGCGCGAGAAGCTCGGCATCATCATTCGGCAGTGCCACCGCGGCGCCGGCCTCGCGCGGCAGATCCTAGACTTCAGCCGGCAGTCGGCCTCGCAGAAGCAGCCGCTGGACCTCGTGCCGTTCTCCAAGGAGCTCTGGAAGCTTTTCCAGCGCACGTTGCCGGAGGACGTGCGGGTCACCTTCACCAGCGAGCGGCCGGAGCACTGGGTGCAGGCCGATCCGACCCAGCTCCAGCAGGTGGTGACCAACCTGGCGATCAACGCGCGTGACGCCATGCCCGAGGGCGGCGTCCTAGCCCTGCGGCTGTCGCACCTGGCGTTGGGCGAGGGGATGGCCCCGCCGTGCGCCGGGATGTCGCCGGGCGCATGGGTCCGCCTGGAGGTATCCGACACCGGGACGGGCATCGCTCCGGAGATTCTGCCCCGCATCTTCGAGCCTTTCTTCACGACGAAGGAGCCCGGCCGCGGGACAGGTCTGGGCCTGGCGCAGGTGTACGGCCTCGTGCGGCAGCACGGGGGGCACGTCGACGTCGCCAGCCAGGTCGACGTGGGGACGAGCTTCAGCATCTACCTACCCGCCCTCCAGCGGCAAAGCGCGAGCGGGCGCGATGAGCTTGAGGCCGGGGTCGGCGGCGGGGAGACGATTCTCCTGGTCGAGGACGATCCCGTGGTGCGGGATGCCCTCAGCGCGCTCCTGGAGGAGCTGGGCTGCCAGGTCCTAGCGGCGGCCAACGGCGACGACGCGCTGCGCCTGCACGAGCGCCATCGGCACGAAATCGCGCTGGTGGTGACTGACCTGGTGATGCCCGCCATGAACGGCCTAGCGCTCCTGCGCGCGCTCCGCGAGCGGGCGCCGCAGCTCACGGCCGTAGTCATGACGGGCTACGCGCCGGACGAGGGCGAGGAGGAGCTGCGCGCCAAAGGCATCGTGGGCTGGATCGAGAAGCCGATGGACCGCGCCCAGTTGATGCACGTGATCAGACGGGCCCTCGGCTAGCACCCTGTCCAAACGCCGGCGGCGCGGGCATCGGGGGCACCCGGCGCTCGACCCACTGCGCAATGGACAGCAGCCGCCCCTCGCGGAAGGGCGCGCCGACGAGCTGCAGGCCAAACGGCAGCCCCTCGGCGCTCAGCCCGCTCGGCACGGTGGCTGCCGGCCAGCCGAGCACCGTCCACGGTGCCTGGCAGAGGTTGTTGCCGATGGTGCTGCGGTCGGGCGCCAGGTCCGATGTCGCCGGCAGGACCAGCGCGTCGATCCCGCGCACGAGCCGCGCCATCCGCGCACGCACGCGCCGCCGCAGCCGCTGCGCCTGCAGGTAGACGAGACCGGGCAGCGCCGCGCCGATCTCGATCTGCGCGCGCAGGCCGGGTGCGTAGTGCTCCTGGTAGCGCGGGTAGAGCTGCGCCTGGGAGGCCGCCGCCTCGACGAGCAGGATCACGGTGTGGATAGCGATCAGCACGTCGAGCGCGACGGGCAGGCGCGCGCGGCGCACGACGGCTCCGGCCGCGGCCAGCCTCCCGACCGTCGCTGCGAGGTGCGCGGCGACTGCGGGCGCAGCGCGATCGAGGAAGTCCTCCAGCAGCACGAGGCGCGGTGCCGGGGGCTCCGCCAACACCACGGGCGGCGGGCGGCGGCGGAAGAGAGTGGTCGCGTCGTGGCGATCGGGGCCGGCCATCACAGGGTAGAGCAGGGCGGCATCGGCGACACAGCGGCTCATCACGCCGACAGTGTCGAAGGAGAAGGCGCGCGGCAGGATGCCGTGGCGGCTGATGCGCCCGGCGGTGGGGGTGAGGCCGACGGCGCCCATGTAGCCGGCCGGGCGGATCACCGACCCGCCGGTCTGCGTGCCGAGCGCGACCGGCACCATACGCGCGGCCACGGCGACCGCCGAGCCGGCCGATGAGCCGCTGGCCGTGCGCTCGGCGTGCCAGGGGTTGCGCGTGGGCGTCGGATCGCGCCCGGCGAACTGCGTCGTCGTGACCTTGCCGAGGACCAGCGCCCCGGCGGCGCGCAGGCGGGCGACGCACGTGGCGTCGAAGTCCGGCTGAAAGTCACGGAAGGGCGCGAAGCCGCCGGCCGTCGGCAGGCCGCGGGCGATAATGACGTCCTTGACGCCGACGGGCAGACCACACAGCGGCCCGGCGCGGCCCTCGCGCCAGGTGCGCTCGGCAGCACGCGCCTCGGCCAGCGCACCGTCGCCGTCAACGCAGACCCACGTCTGAAGGTGCGGCTCGAGCGCGGCGATGCGCGCCAGGAGCGCCTCGACCAGCGCGACGGAGGAGAGCGTGCCGGCCCGCATCCGCGCCAGCGCCTCGGTGGCCGTCAGCTCGTACAGCTCCATCCCCGTCCCCGTCGTCGACGCCGACCGCGGACCGTGGCGCCGCTTCGGCCCTAGCCGTTTGATTGTACGCTACGGCGGGGCGGCCCGATCCATCCGCAGCCCGCTTTGCACTACACTTGCTTATGGAGGACTGATGTCTTGAGCCTGCCGACCGTCCGCGACCTCCTCGCCGGAGCGCTCCCGTCGCCCACGCGCGTAGCCGCCGGCTGCGCCGGCCTGGAGCGCACCGTGAGCTGGGTGGTCGTGCTGCGGCCGCGCCCGCCAGCCCTGCCGGCGCTCCGCGGCGGGGAGCTGGCGCTGGTCAACCCGCAGGCGCTGCGCCGGCTGGAGCCACCGCTGACGCTGAAGCAGGTGGCCGAGCGGCTCGGCGCGCGGGGCGTGAGCGCACTGGCCGTCCTCGGGGCAGCCGACGAGGCCACTGTCCAGGTCGCCGAGACGCTGGGGCTGCCGCTGCTGGAGCTACCGGCCGATGCGAACCTCCACGAGCTCCAGGGCGAGATCACGCACCTGATCGCCGAGCGGCGCACGCTGCTGTTCAGCCACGGCATGGAGGTCCAGCGGCGGCTGGCCGAGCTGGCCATCGCCGGGCGCGGGCTCGGAGCGGTCACCCGCGCGCTGGCCGACCTGACCGGCCGCGCGGTGCTGTTCCAGGACGAGACGCTGCGGGTCGTCGAAACGGCCGCGGTCGGCCCGGCGCCGGCCGAGCTGCCGCCGCTCCAGCCACCCGACGCCGGGGCCCTGCTGCGCAGCGGCCAGCCGCTGCGGGCCTCCGATCCGCCGACGGCGCGGCTGGCCGGCGAGGACGGGCTGGCACGCTGGGTGGCGCTCGTCGTCGTCGAGGGGGCCATCGTCGGCTACCTCTCGCTGGTCGGCTCGGCCGATGACCTCGGCGAGCTCGACCGCCTGGCCGTGAGTCAAGCGGCGACCGTCTGCGCCTACCAGATCGCGCGCGAGCGCGCCATCGCCGCGGCCGAGGAGCGCGTGCGCGGCGAGTTCCTCAGCGAGCTGCTGGAGAGCCCCACCCTTGGCGAGGAGGCGGCCGTCGAGCGTGGCCGGCACCTGGGCTACGACCTCGCCCGGCCGCACGTCGGCGTCGTCCTGGCCGATGACCGGGGGCCTACTGACGGGCGGCCCCAGGCGACGCCCGGCTGGCGCTCGGTTGTGGACTTGGCACAGCGAACCTGCGGGACGCAGCTTCCGTGGCTGGCGCGGCGCGAGCGCCTCGTGCTGCTCTGTCCGCTCGGCGGTGCTGCGCAGCTCGAGGCCCTGGCCGAGGCGGTCGACGAGGCGCGCCGGCGGGCCGCCGCGCAACGCGGCGTCGCCGTCTCGGCCGGCGTGGGCCGCGCGCAGCAGGGCGTGGCCGGCCTCCGGCGCAGCGTGCGCGAGGCTGAGCAGGCCCTGGCCATCGCCCAGCACCTCCTAGGCGGCGACCAGACGGCGCGCTTCGAGAGCCTTGGCGTTTTCCGCCTGCTCTTCGCACTCCACGGCAGCACGGAGCTGGAGACCTTCCACGACGAGTTGCTCGGCCCGGTGATCGCCTACGACGAGCGCACGCACGCCGACCTGGTGCACACGCTCGAGGTGCTCTTCGCCCAGGGCGGCAATCTCCAGCGCGCCGCCGAGGCGCTCTACGTGCACCGCAACACGCTAGCCTACCGGCTGCGGCGCGTCGAGGAGCTGACCGGCCTGCGGCTGGACGACCCGGAGGCCGCGCTGCGGCTGCACCTGGCCCTCAAGATCCACCGCGTCCTCACCGCCACGCGCACGGCCCGGAGCTTGGCGGCGGCGCCGCGGCCCTGACGCCGACACGTCCCGCTTCGCCGCGATTCCACGCGCTGCCGGTTGTCGCGACGCATATGACGGTTTGCCCGGCGGGGCGCGACGCCGTATGCTCGGCTCCGGACCGGGCGCGGCCTAGCGCGTGGGCCGGCGCCCGGCGAGTGCAAGGAGGGTGGCTATGCGTTTGGCGGGCCGAGTGGCCATCGTCACCGGAGGCGCCTCGGGCATCGGGCTGGCCACAGCGCGGCTCTTCGCGCGCGAGGGCGCCAGCGTGGCCCTGGCCGACGTGGACGCCGTGCGCGGCGAGGCGGCGACCCAGGAGCTGCGCGCAAGCGGCGCGCGAGCGACCTTCGCGACCTGCGACGTGGGCGTCGAAGCCCAGGTGCGCATGCTCGTCGAGCGGGCTGCGGCTGAGCTGGGGCCGCCGACGGTGCTGTTCAACAACGCCGGCGTTGCCGGGCCGGGCGGCTGGGAAGCTGGCGCGAGCGAGCTGAACCAGGTCTGGGCGGTGAACGTCAACGGCGTGTACTGGGGCATCAAGTATGCGGTGCCGCATATGCGCGCCGCCGGCAAAGGCTCGATCATCAACACGGCCTCGGCCGCCGCATTCGGCGCTGGGGTGGGCGTGATCCCGACCTACTCGGCCAGCAAGGCCGCCGTCGTCTCGCTGACGCAGAACGCCGCGGTGGCCTTCGCGCGCGACGGCATCCGTGTGAACGCGCTGGCGCCGGGGCCGATCGATACCCCGATGGCCCCGAAGTTCTTTCCCGGCGTGGCCGATCCGATGGCCGAGCGGGCCAAGCGCGTCGCGCAGTCGCCGATGGGGCGCAGCGGCCAGCCGGAGGAGGTAGCCGCGGTGGTGCTCTTCCTGGCGTCGGACGAGTCGTCGTACGTGAACGGGATCGTCGTGCCCATCGACGGTGGCATTCGCGCGCGCTGAGCCTGGCGCCCTTGACAGGTGCTCATGGCGCGTGAATAATCGGGCCACGCTCGGCGGGTGGCGCTCGCCGGAGGCGGCACCGCAGCGTGGGGGGCCTGGCATGGTCGCCAAGGTCAGCGCGGCGCGCCGGCCGCGCGCCGGCTACGGCTGGCTGCTCCTGCCGGCGCTGCTCCTGCTCCTGGCGTTCTTCGCTCTGCCCCTGGGCACGATGATCGTCTACAGCCTGGGCCGGTCCGCCGTCGGGCAGATCTACATCCCGGACCTGACGTTAGACAACTACGGCGCGCTGTTTGCCACGCCCGTGTACTTCAACGTGATGGTGCGCACCCTCAAGCTCGGGCTGATCGTCACCGTGCTGGCGCTGATCTTGGGCTATCCCTTCGCCTACCTGATGGCCCGCGGGCAGCCGTGGCTGCGCAGCGCGCTGCTCATCGCCGTGCTGCTGCCGCTCTTGGTCAGCGTCGTCGTCCGAACGTACGGCTGGATCGTGTTGCTGGGCCTCGACGGCCCGGTGAATGGCCTCCTGCTGGCGCTCGGGCTGGTGAGTCAGCCGATGAAGTTCGTTTTCAATGAGACCGGCATCATCATCGGCATGCTCCACGTGTACCTGCCGTTCATGGTCTTGCCCCTGAGCTCGGTGCTTCAGAAGCTCGACCCGCAGCTCGAAGAGGCGGCGCGCACGCTGGGTGCCGGGACGTTCACCGTGTTCCGGCGCGTCATCCTGCCGCTGAGCGTGCCGGGCATCGCGGCCGGCTCGATGCTGGTGTTCACCCTCAGCGTAGCCGCATTCGTCACCCCGGCGCTGATGGGTGGCGCCGGCATCAACGTGATGGCGACGCTCGTGGCGCAGCAAATCCTCGTGCTCGTCAACTGGCCGCTTGGGGCGGCGGTGGCTGTGATGCTCGTCCTGGTGACGCTCGTCGTCGTCACGGCGTACAACCGCTTCCTCGAGGCCCGCTCCGGCATCTACCGGAGGATCGAGACGTGACGGTGAGGGCCGCGTCCCGGCCGACAGCCCAGGAGCACGCCGCGACCGTCTGGCGCCGCGTGCCGCTTCAAGCCGTGGCGCTCTACGGCCTGGTGGCCGCCGTCGTGATCTTTCTGGCTGCGCCGATGGTGGCGCTCATCCTGATGTCGTTCAGCACGTCGGAGTTCATCCGCTTTCCGCCGGTCGGCTTCTCGCTGAAGTGGTACCAGCGCATCTTGGCGATGCCCGGGTTCGTCGACTCGCTGCGCCTGAGCATCCAACTCGCCGCGCAGGCGACGGCGCTCAGTCTGCTCCTCGGGGTCGCCGCGGCC
>JACQUS010000241.1 GCA_016210125.1 Chloroflexota bacterium
ACGGCGACCCCGACGACGCTGACCCCCGCGAGCCTGAGGTGGACGACGACCGTCGTCAGCAGCGCATGGAGCACCCCGGCCAGGATGTTGGTCACGGCGACGGCGAGGCCCCAAGGCCGCCACGCGACTAGCGAAAGGCCCGCACGCCAAGCAGCTCGCGGCCGATGATGAGCTGCTGGATCTGCGTCGTGCCCTCCGGCAGCGGGAGCATGCACGCGTCGCGGTGCAGGCGCTCCAGTCCGGCCTCGACCGTCAGCCCCATCGAGCCGTGGAGCTGCATCGCCAGCCGTGTCACCTTCACCGCTGACTCGGTGCCCATCATCTTCGCCGCCGAGGCCTCGGCGTGGCAGACGATGCCGCGGTCGAGCAGCGCCAGCGCCTGGTAGGCCAGCAGCCGGCTGGCCAGCGTCAGCGTATACATCTCCGCGACCAGCCCCTGCACAAGCTGGAAGTGGGCGATCGTCTTGCCGAACTGCACGCGCTCCTTCGCGTAGCGCACGCTGGCGTCGAGCGCGGCGCGGCAGAGATGCACGCCCATCAGCCCGAACGCCGGGCGCTGCGCCAGCCAGGTCGCTTGCAGCACCTGCGCGGCGTCGTCGCCGCTGCCCAGCAGGTTCTCGGCTGGCACGACGCAGTTGTCGAAGACGACCTCCGAGAGGTGGCCCTGCTGGAGGCCAATCACGGCGACCTCGCGCGCCTCGAACGGCGAGGCCGCGCGCTCGACGGCGACGCGCGCCAAGCTGCTCGCGCCGCCGGGCGATTCCAGCCGCACGACGGCCATGAGCACGTCGCAGATGCTGCCGTTGCTCGTCCACAGCTTGCGGCCGGAGATCGCATAGTGGCCATCGCCGGCCGGCACGGCGCGCGTCTCGACGCCACGCGGGTCGGAGCCGACGTTCGGCTCCGAGGTGCCGCTGGCGCCGATGAGCCGGCCGTCGAGCAGGCCGGGCAGGAAGCGCTCGCGCACCACGGCGCTGCTGCCGCGCGCCAGGCGCGTCGTCGTCGCCTCGCACGCCAGCAGCCCAGTGGAGAGCACGGGCGGAAACTCCTCGTAGAACATGCCCCACGAGACGTGGTCCAGCCCGCTGCCGCCCAGCTCAAGCGGCACCCGCGCACCATAGAACCCGAGCGGGGCGACGGCCTGCTGGATTTTCAGGAAGGCTGCCTTGGGCAGCGGGCGGTCCTGCGGGTAGGCCCGCTGTATCGGCATGATGTCGCGGCTGTAGGCACTGCGGATACTGTCACGCAGCATGCGCTGCTCAGCGCTGAACTCGAAATCCACGGCGGGTCTCCTTACTGTGGCAATTGGCGGCGTACCGCGCCGCGTATGCTACCATAGCCGTCAGCTATCAGCCGTCAGCTATCAGCCGTCATTCATCAGCCGTCGCGGTCGTTTGCCGTTGGCAGACGGCGACGCGCCTATCCGTTTGTCGTGCCGGCTCGCGCGTGCAGGTGGGGCGACGAGGAGCGGACGCTGCGCCACGGCGCACTGGCAGGGGATGAAATACTGGGCATTCCAGAGCGGACGGTAGTCCTCTTTGGAATCGGATCTGGGGTGGGGCGAGGCCCCCGCCCGCAAGGCCCACGCATAGAGGAGGCACGACGATGAGCTTGAAGCTTGGCGCTGCGACGTACACCTACCTCTACGCCAGCACACTCGACGACGCGCTCGGCCGCCTCGCCGATATGGGCGTCCGCGCCTGCGAGCTGACGCTGGCCCGCCCCCATTCCACGGCCGACGACCTCGACGCCGCCGCGCGGCGCCGCCTTGCCCAGCGCCTCGCGAGCCTGGGCATCGAGCCCGTGGCCCTCCAGCCGACGTTCCTCGACATCAACCTGGCCAGCCTGAACGACGGCTTCCGGCAGGAGTCGATCCGCCAGATGCTCGCGTGCATCGAGGTCGCCGCCGACCTCGGCGTGGGCACCGTCGTCATCGTGCCCGGCCGGATGAACCCGCTGATGCCGCTGCCGCCCGAGCTGGCCCTCGACCGCATCGCCGGGAGCATCGCCGCCCTGCTGCCGTCGGCCGAGCGGCTCGGCGTGACCCTCGGGCTGGAGAGCACCCCGCCCTCGCCGCTGCCCGACACCGCGCGCCTGCTGCGGCTCGTCCAGCGCCTGAGCCACCCGAACGCGAAGGTCACGCTCGACGTGGCTAACAACTTTATGTTCGAGTCGCCGGTGGCCGCGCTTGAGGCCGTGCGTCCGCACCTGGCGCTCGTTCACCTGTCGGACACGAAGCGCACGCAGTGGCTGCACGCCGCCGTCGGCGACGGCGAGGTCGATTTCGCGGCGGTCGCACAGACCCTGCGCACGCTGGGCTACGACGGCGTGAGCATCCTGGAGACGACCGTGCCGCACGAGCCCGACGACGCGCTGCGGCGCTCGCTGGCGGCGCTCCGGCCGCTCGGCTGGGAGACCTGACCCTACCCCTTCGGCCGCGCCCGCAGGCAGAACTGGAAGAAGCTAAGGTGGCGGCGGAGCTCCTCGCCGTCGCCGCCCAGCTCGACGACCGCGCGTACCAGCGGCTCTGGATCGAAGCTCGGGGCGATGGTCAGCGCGTTGATCGCGCCGTCCACCACGAAACCCGCGTCGTCGATGAAGCGCTGGAGACTGCGCAAGGTGAAGAAGCGCAGGTGCGTGCGGTCGAGGATGCCGGAATCGACG
>JACQUS010000218.1 GCA_016210125.1 Chloroflexota bacterium
GCGGCCTTCACGCGCCGGCCCGAGAGGACGAACTCCATCGTGCGGTTCTTGCCCATGCAGCGGGCCAGGCGCACGATGGTTGAGACGCTGGCCGAGAGGCCGAGGGTGATCTGCGGGATCCAGAACTCGGCATGCTCGCTGCCGATCATCACGTCGCAGGACATGGCGATCTGGAGGCCCGAGCCGGCGGCGAGGCCGTTGATGGCCCCGAGCACCGGCTTGGTCATGCCGTTGAGCGTCCCAAACCAGCGGCCCAGGGCGCCCATGTTCACCTCGAGGTACTCCTCGAACGAGTCCACCGAATGGTCGGTCACCTTGTTCTTCAGGTCAGCACCGACCGAGAAGGCCCGCGTCCCTCGCCCGGTGATGACCAGGCAGCCGACGCTCTTGTCGTGCTGCGCGTCGCTGAATGCCTCGTTCATCTCGAGGCGGATCGTGTCGTTGAGGGCGTTGAGCACCTGCGGTCGGTCGAGCGTGACGACCGCCACCCGGCCGCTCTTCTCGTAGCTAATCGTCTCGAACGCCATGGCGCACCTCCTCGACGGCCCTGCTACTCATACGCCACCGCCGGCCGGGTGTCAATATGACCACCGCGATGACCACCACGATGACCACCGCGACGAGCATCGCGACGACTACGGCGCGCCGCCTCTGCTACAATGCGGCCGCGCATTCCGCCTTGGGAGGCGAAGCCATGCCTGATGACAAGCCTCAATTCCTCCTCGACGGCGTGCGCGTCGTCGACGCCACGCGCAACGTCGCCGGCCCCTTTTGCTCGATGATCCTCGGCGACCTCGGAGCCGAGGTCATCAAGATCGAGGAGCCGGGCAAGGGCGACGAGCTGCGCACCATCCGCACCTACGCCGGCCGCCGGACCGATGACCAGGACTACTTCTACACGTTCAACCGCAACAAGAAGAGCCTGGCGGTCAACCTGCGCGCCGCCGAGGGCGTCGAGATCGTCAGGCGACTCGTCGCGCAGGCGGATGTGTTCCTGGAGAACTACGCGCCGGGCGCGCTGCGCCGGCTGGGGCTCGGCCCCGAGGACCTTTTCGCCGTCAAGCCTGACCTTATCTACGGCTCCGTCTCCGGGTTCGGCCAGAGCGGCACCCACCGCCAGCGCAAGGCCTACGACACCGTCGTGCAGGCCATGTCGGGCCTGATGACGCTCAACGCCCCGCCCGGCGGCCCACCGCTGCGCACGGCCATCGCCATCGCCGACCTGGCCGCGGCGCTGTACATGGCCATCGCCGTCGTGAGCGCGCTCTTTGGCCGCGAGCGCGGCGGGCGGGGCCAGCACATCGACCTGGCCATGCTCGACGCCGTCCTCGCCCTGCTGGCGATCAACGCCAGCGAGTACCTCACGACCGGCAAGCCGCCCGCGCCGACCGGCAATCCTTCGATCAACCGCGCGCCGGCCGGCGTCTACCTGGCCGCCGACGGCCGCTACCTCTACTTCACCTCAAACGACCGTGTCTGGCCGGCGCTCTGCTCCGTCCTCGAACGGCCCGGCCTGCTCGACGAGCCACGCTTCGCCACCAACCGCGATCGGCTACAACACCGCGCCGCGATCGAGGCGCTGGTCGCCGAGATCATCCGCGAGCGGCCGGCCGGTCAGTGGGAGGAGCGGCTGGCCGCTCAGGGCATCCCGTGCTCGACCGTCCTCACGCTGCCGGATGCCTTCCGCAGCGCCTACGCGCAGGAGCGCGGCGTGGTCACGTGCGCCGAGCACCCCATCTCCGGCCCAGTCCCGGTCATCGCCTCGCCCATGCGCTTCTCCGCAGCGTCGACCACGCCGCGCCTGCCGGCGCCGCTGCTGGGCCAGCACACGGAGGAGATCCTAGCGGCGCTCGGCTACAGCTCGGCCGACGTGCAGCGCCTGCGTGAGCGCGAGGTGATATGAGCGTGGCGGGTCGCTGTGCCATACTTGCCTTAGCGGCGCGCTGTTGCCGGTGGGATGCGTGTGCGCGCTGGCCCTGCGCGGCGGAATCGTCCGCGGCACCGCGACGCAGGACGCGGCGCATCGGCAGGGCGCATCGCCGGGGCCGGTGTGGCGACCCGCTCGCGCGGCTGGCGGGGGCGGCGGGCTCCGACGCGCCGGGCGGACGATGCGTCGCCGACGTCGACAACCGCGCCGGTCGCGCGCTCGGCGACGCGACTGGCGCGGTGCCGACGCTCGAGTTGCAGGGGCTCAGGGCGCATGGCTGATGACGCGTCCCCGCCCAGGTACCGCCGTCGACCCGGCGACGTGGTCGTCCGGCCGATGCGCCGGCGCACCGAGCGCATCGTCACTGTGCCTCGTCGGCTGCCGCGTCGCCCGCCACCGCCGGCGCTCGTCCTGGCCGGCAGCTTTTCGGCGGCTACCCTGGTCGGCACGCTCGTGCTCATGCTTCAGGCGGCCAGCGTGGCGGGCGACTGGACCTCGCCGCGCGTTGCCCTCTTCACCGCCGTTTCGGCCGTCTCGCTCACCGGCCTCGTGCTGGTGGACACGGGGACGTACTGGAGCGGATTCGGCCAGGCGGCGATCCTCGTGCTCATTCAGCTCGGCGGACTCGGCTTCATGACCGGAGCGTCGCTCATCTTCATCCTGCTCGGTCGCCACATGAGTCTCGAGGAGCGGCTGCTCATGCGCGAGGCGGTCGGCGCGTTCGGCATCGGCCAGGCGGCGCAGCTCGCCAAGCGCATCGCCCTGGTGATGTTCGCCCTCGAGGCCGCCGGCGCGGTGGTCCTCTTCGGGCGCTTCGCCGGCGAGCACGCGCCGATGCAGGCACTTTGGTTGGCGGTTTTCTACGCCATCTCGGCCTTCAACAACGCGGGATTCGACCTGGTCGGCAGCTTCCGCAGCGTGTCGGTCTACCAGTCCGATTCGCTGGTGCTCCTGACGATGGTCATCCTCTTCGTCCTCGGCGCCTTGAGCTACCTGACGCTGCACGACATCGCCACGCGACGCTCTTTCCGACGGCTCAGTCTGGACAGCAAGCTCATCCTCACGAGCGCCGCGCTCCTGTGGAGTGTCGGATTCGCCGCCATCCTCGGTGCGGAGTAGGGCAACCCGCACACCCTCGGCCCTCTCCCGTGGACCGAGAAGGCGCTCAACGCGCTCTTCCAGACGATCACGGCCAGCACCGCGGGCTTCAGCAGCGTCGGCGTCGGCGGGATGGCCGAGCACTCGCTCTTCCTCAGCGTCGCCCTCATGTTCATCGGCGGGGCCTCGGCCTCGACGACCGGCGGAATCCGCATCAATACGTTCAGAGTTCTGCTCGTAGCCATCTTGGCGGCCGTCGCCGGCCGCCGCCAAGTCCACCTGTACCGGCGCGCGATCCCGCCGGAGCTCGTCAATCGTGCGCTGGCCATCGCGCTGCTCTCGGTGGCGCTCCTCTTCGGCGTGGCCTACGCCCTCGCCGTGGCCGAGGACGCGCCGTTCCTGCACGTGCTTTTCGAGGCGGCGTCGGCGTTCGGCAATAACGGGCTGACGACGGGTCTTACGCCGCAGCTTTCGGAGACCGGCTCGTTCATCATCGCCGCGACGATGGTCGTCGGCCGTCTCGGGCCGCTGACCCTGGCGGTCCTGTTGGCCGGCCGCCTGACGACGCCGCACCTGCACTACGCGCAGGAGCCGGTGCGCGTAGGGTAACCGCCGACATGCGCGTGAGGTGAGGGGTGCAGCCGTGAAGAGGCAGGTTCTCGTGGTGGGCCTCGGGCGCTTTGGCTCGGCCGTCGCGCGCACCCTCTACC
>JACQUS010000219.1 GCA_016210125.1 Chloroflexota bacterium
ACCCACGACCTTGCCGCCGAGGTCCGTCGCCGCACCGACGGACGTGGCGTCGAGGCCGTGATGGAGATCGTCGGCGGCGAGGTGTTTCTGGCGGCCCTCGACGCCCTGGCCATAGACGGACGACTCGGCGTCACCGGCGCGCACGGTGGTGAGGTGGTGCCAATCAACCTCGTCGATCTGTTCCGTCGCCAGGCGCGCCTCATGGGGTCGAGCGCCTACACGCACGCGGAGGTGCGCAGGGCCTTAGCCCTGATGGCCGCGGGCACGCTGCGAGCGCCCCTGGGCCATACCCTGCCGCTCGCGGCCGCTGCCGAGGCCCACCGCCTGCTCGCGGCGCGCGCGAACATTGGCAAGATCGTGCTGCTGCCGTGAGGCGCTATGGTGCCGGGCGCGTGGCTCCGCGAAGGATCGGCGGCCGGGGACAGCCCTAGCGGATCGGGTGGCCGAAGAGCACGTGGGGCAGGAACAGCGGAAGCTGCGGGAACACCGCGACGAGGACCATGTCCACGACCAGGATCAGCATGAACGGCACTGCCGCGCGCACGGCCTGCTCGTAGCGCACGCCGGCGATCGCCGTCGAGATGAACAGGTTGAGGGCGACCGGTGGCACCAGCATACCCAGACTCATGTTGATTAGGAAAAGCACGCCCCAGTGCACTGGGTCGATCCCCACGTGCTGCAGCAGGGGCATAAAGGATGGTAAGAAGCCGAAGATGAGTGGCGCGGCCTCCAGCACCATGCCCAGGATGACGAAAATCAGGTTGAGCACGAAGAGCACGACGTACCGGTTCTCCGTGAGCTGTGAGACGGTGTCGACGAGGAGAAACGAGAACAGGTCGTAGGCCAAGACGAAGCCGACGAAGGTCGACGTCGCCACCATAAAGAGCATCATGCCGCTCACGTGCCCCGCCTCGATGACGGTGCGATAGACGCGTCGTGGCTGGGCGGTGCGATAGAGCACGAGCGACAGCAGGAGCACGTACGTCAGGAGAATCACGCCGATCTCGGCCGGCGTGAAGACGCCGCCGAGAAGTCCCCCCAGGATCAGGGCGGCTGCGAGGAAGCCCGGCATCGCGGCGGCGGTGCGTGGCAGGACGAGCCGGAAGGGCACGCGCTCGCGCGGGTAGCCGAGCCGGTGAGCGTGGAGGAGCGCCACGAGCATGAAGCTCGCAGCGACGAGGAGGCCGGGCACGATCGTCGCCGCGGCCATGCGACTGACCGACGTATTCACCGCGGTGGCATACAGGATCAGCGTAATCGAGATCGGGGCCGTCATGCCGAGTGTGCCGGCGGCTCCTTGGAGCGCGGCGCAGAACTCCGCACGGTAGCCGCGGCGCTTCATCTCGGGAATCATAATGGAGCCGATGGCCGCAGTATCGGATACAGACGAGCCGGAGATGTCGCCGAACAGCAGACTGGCGACGACATTCGCGGCGCCAAGCCCGCCGCGCACTCGTCCGACCACAACCTGAGCGAAGTCGACCATGCGCTTGGCGATCCCGGCGGCGTGCATCAGACTGCCGGACAGGATCAGCAGCGGGACGGCGAGCAGGGCCACGATCTCGATGCCGTAGAAGATCTGCAGTGCCCCGGTGTGGAACTCCACGTTGCCGAACGCGGCGATGTGTACCGTGGCCATCACGCCCATGGCGAAGGCCACCGGGACGCCGACGAGCATCGGGCCGAACAGCGCGAGGGCCAGGAGCACGAACCTGGGCCAGCCGACCACAGCGACATAATATCCAAACGGGAGGTACACGAGCCCAAGGAACCCAAGGGCGATCAGCAGCTTGGCGAGGCTCCCGCCCCGAGCGGCGTCGCCGAGATTGCGGCGCAGCCAGTGGATCGCCATGAGCATGCTGGCCGTGGGAATGGCGAGGTAAGGGACCGTCAGCGGCAGCTTCAGGGCGTCGGTGTGTGCCAGAGCGGCGACCGGCAGCGCCTGGATGCCGGAGACCAGCAGCGCGATGATGTAGCCGCCGGTCAGCCCCTCTGCCAGCAGGGCCGCTCTCGCCTGCCAGACAGGCGGCAGCGTGCGAACCAGGAAGTCGATATTCACGTGCTTGCCGTGGCGGTACACGGTGCTCACCGAGAGGAACGTGGCCCAGGCGAAGAGGATGACGGCGAGCTCGTCGGACCAGGTCAGGGAGTTATTCAGCGCGTAGCGAAAGAACACGCCCAGCAGCATGGTGGAGGCAAAGGCGACGGTGGCCAGGAAGTACCCGACCTCGGTGAGGCGGTCGAGCGCGTCGCTCAGAGCCACCAACCTGCGCGCCCATCCGGACCGACCGGCGTCGGGCGAGGTGGCGTCTTGCTCGGCGCTCCGCGCGACGGTCGCCTCGCCTGCCTCGGACACGGCCGGCCCCGGCGCGTGGGCTACGGCTGGGAGTCGTACATCTGCTTGGCGAGGGTGAGGTCGATCTTGCCCTTATGCTGCTCGGCAGCCTCCTGCCAGACCTTGTCGCGCACCGCCGCCCACTGCGCGTACTCCTGTGGCGTGGGCGCGGAGAAGGTTACGCCGAGGCGCTTGAGCTCGTCCTCAGCCTTGTCAACACGCGCGGCGACGTCCTTGTAGTGCCAGGCCTGCGCTTCCCGCGCCGCGTCGACGATGAACTTCTGATGCTCCGGCGACAGCGACGCGAACTTTTTGGCGTTCACGAAGTAGTTGAGGAATGCCATCTGGTAGCCAAGGTGCGCGCTGTGCTTGGTGGCTTCGTACATCTTGGTCGACAGGATGGCGAGCGTATCGATGCCCATCCCGTCCACCGTGCCCTGCTGAAGCGCCGTGAGGAGCTGGCCGAAATCGAGCGGTGTAGGGTTGGCGCCCCACGCCTTGTACGTGGCGATCTCAACCGGTGAGCTCGTGGTGCGAATCTTGAGGCCACGGACATCCGCTGGCGTCTTGAGCTGCTTATTCCGCGTCTGGATGTCGCGGCCTGATCCGAGGCTCAGGGGGAAAAGCATCTTGACCCCGAGGTCCTTCTCGAACTGCTCGATCGCCTTGCGACCGAGGGGGCTGTCGGTGGCTTTCAGCATATTGTCGTAGCTCTTGAAGAGGAACGGCAGGTCCCAGTTGAGGTAGGCATCCGTGAACCGCGCGGCGTTGCCCGTCGTGACGGTGCCCATATCCACTGTGCCGCTCATCACCTGCTGCGTGAGCTGCTGCTCGATGCCTAGCGCTTGGTAGAAGTTCCGAATGAGCAGCTCGCCCTTGCTCTTGTCCTTGACGAGCTCGATGAACTTGTCCATGCCATCGCAGGCGGTCGTGCCCTTGGGATTGGTGCAGCCGCTGCGCAGCTCGATCGTCCGCGCGGCGGGCTTGGCCGGCTGGGCGGCGGGCTTGGCCGGCTGGGCCGCTGGTTTCGCTGGCTGGGCGGCGGGCTTGGCCGGCTGGGCGGCCGGCGCTGCCGGCGGTGCGGCCGGTGCTGCCGCCGGTGCGGCCGGTGCTGCCGCCGGTGCGGGCTGCGGCGGCGCAGCGGCAGGCGCACACGCAGCGAGTAGGACGACGCTCCCCACAAGATAGGCGCGCAGTCGCAGCAGTTCACCCCAGCAGATTGCCATGGCATCCCCTCCTGCACGTGAAACGCCGTTCCTGCGTGCGTCCGAGTTGGGGGTAGTGTACGCGTGGCCTATCGTGCTGTCAAGGGGCGCTCTGCCTCACGCCCCTCTGCGTCTTCGACTTCGACTCGGCCACGGCGGTCATGCGCCTACGCTCGCTGCATCGCGGCGTGGCCCCCGCGGAGGTGGCCGAGCGCACCGGCTTCGCCCTGGCGCGGCCGGCGGCCCTGCCGACCACGCCGCCGCCGACGGCCGACGAGCTGGCCACGCTGCGCGTCTGCGCCAGCGCCGCCAGGAGGGCCGGATGGCGTGCGGCGAGCGCGGCCAGGGCGTCGGCGGCCGTGGCGCCGGCCGGCAGCGCGAGCTGCTCGCTCGACCGGCTGGCGCGCTCGCGCAGCGCGGCGAAGTAGCGGACGGTAATCGTGACGGCCTCCGGCACTTCGGTCATCTCCGACGAACTGAGGTGCCCCGAAGGCAATGCTGACGTATGGGAGCGGGGACGTCGACCGCTTTGACCAGCGGCACGGCGCTCATTGCTATGCCCTCCGCGCCGGACGGACCAGTCCGCACCTGTGTTAGGCTTCTCTCTGAGCGCGCTTCAAGGCGTGCGCGGCCGGTTGGAGAAGCTCGTGGTCGATCGCCAGAGTATCGCCGATCTCAGTGAGCGGATCGCCCAGGAGTTCCAGCCGGAGCGCATCATCCTCAGAGAGAGGTATGACATCGAGCCGAACGACAAAGACGAGTAGAGTTTTTATGTGGTGGGGCCTGTTCCGCGCAGGCACGCCGTGGGCGATCATCGTGTCACTACTCTGGTGGGTCGCCCGGGAGTTGCTCGTCGACTGGTGGGCGGGCGAAACGCGCGAATACATCGGCACCAACGCCGGCGCGGTCGTAACCGCGTTGGCGTGGTTAGCGCAGACCGTTCCGGGTGTTCCTTGGCTGGCGGTTCCCGCAGCGGTGTTTACCGGCCTGTTGATTCTTACCTGGGTTATGGCTATGCGAACTTCAGGCGCCGAGCCACGCCCCGCTATCACGGTTGAGCATCTAGATCTGCTCTTTCGCAGCGAGATTAGTTATGTGACTTTTGCTTGGTTGTGGAAAGACGACCCCTATCTTTTGTTTGGCATAAATGTCTGGAATACCTCACCCTATGATATTGAACTAACTGGCGTGAATGGTGCTGCGGACGTCAATGAGACACGGTGTACCAGAGATGCTAAGATGCCGTCCTCCTCTGTTGTAGTCCCCAAGTATGCAAGCCCATACGTCAACTCTATCCTTCAACCCATTTCCGAGGCGCTAGCGAAAACTTTGCAACAAAGGCTGCATGCTGGGCACCCGATTCCGTTCAGCCTGGCTGGGATAGAGTGGGTCGGAACAATTGCACTCACAACAGGGAGGATTCCTCTACAAAGAGGTTACCAAAGAGGGTTCTCGTGTGCTACGCAGTTTGAGGTGGACGGCGCAAAGATTTCACAACGGCACTCCCAGGCAAGCGTGCAGCCTATCCGACTAGCAGGAACAGGGCCAGAGGTTGTTAACCAGTGAGCGTC
>JACQUS010000011.1 GCA_016210125.1 Chloroflexota bacterium
AGTCGGCGGTGAAGGTGACACGGCTGGCGATGCAGCTCCACGGCTCGATGGGGCTGACGGTCGAGGCCGGGCTGGAGCGCCTGCACCGCGACGCGTGCATGCTCCCGCTGCCGGAGGGCACCACGCAGATCCAGCAGCTCATCATCGGCCGTGAGCTGCTCGGCGTGCGGGCCTTTCGCTAGTCGCGTGGCGGCCTTGGGGCCTCGCCGTCGCCGGCTGGCGCATCTCTGACTCTGGCCTGCCACCGGCGTCAGCGCTGGCTCCCGACGTCCCGCGCGCCGAGCCAGGCGACGATCGCGGCCAGCAGCGCCGCCGCCGCGCAGCCCGGGCCAAGCGCGCTAAGGCCGAACGCGCTGATCAGCCAGCCGCCGTAGATCGAGCCCGCCAGGATGCCCCACTGGAGCGCGCTCGTCGCCACGGCCATCGCCGTGCCACGGGCGCGCGGCAGGGTCTCGGACTGCAGCGCGTTCTGCGTCGAGAAGCGCGCTCCGGTGGGGACGGCGAGGACGACGTTGATGACCAGCGCTAGCCAGAGGTGGACGACGAGCGTCGTCAGCAGCGCAAGGAGCAGCCCGGCCAGGATGTTGGTCACGGCGACGGCGGCCGCCTGGCCCCAGCGGTCGCCCAGCCGGCCGCCGATGTTGATCCCGACGAGCAGCCCGATGCCGATGGCCGACACGAGCGGGGCCACCTCGGCCGTCGTGACGCCGAAGCGCAGGTGGTAGAAGGCCGCCATGTAGGTGAGCCAGGCGAACCATGCCAGTGAGCCGAGGAAGAAGGCCAGCGTCGTTGCCACCGCCGGGCGGAGCGCGGCCCGTGGCCCGCCGGCCAGCCGGCCTGGCCAGCCGACGGCCGGCCCGCCCGCCGCAGCGACGCCCCGCAGACCGGCCAGCACCGGCACCGCGGCGGCGAGACTCAGGGCTGCGGCCAGGGCGAAGGCCCAGCGCCAGCCGAGTGTGCCGGCGACGAGCGTGGTCACGGGCACACCGACCAAATTGGCGAAAGTGGAGCCGTTCATCACCCAACCCATCGCCCAGCCGCGCCGCGCGTACGGCAGGGCGTCGCCGACGAGAGCGAACGACGCCGGCTGGAGGCAGGCCGTGCCGAGGGCTGCCACGGCGCGCGCCGCGAGCAGCCAGGTGAAGGATGGCGCCAGGGCCGCAGTCACGTTCGCCACGAGCAGGACGGCGAGCCCGGCGAGCATCAGCGGTCGCCGGCCGAGCCGGTCGAGCGCCTGGCCGATGAACGGCGCCGCTAGGCCGGCGGTGAAACCGTAGACGGCGACGACCTGGCCGGCCTGCGCGAGCGGCACGCCGAGGTCCTGGTGCAGCTCGACGAGCAGCAGCCCGACCATCAGGTTATTGATCACGACGAGCGCCCACCCGCTCCCGCAGGCCAGCAAGAGCAGCCCAATGCCTGGCGGGACCGTGGCGGCCGGCGGCGCACCGTGCCGGCCTAGCCCCACGTCACGACCTGCTGGAGCAGCGGCCGCAGCGGCCAGGCGCCCTCGCGGACGAGCAGCGCGCGCTTCATCTCGACGCCGTGCGGACCGCAGCGGTAGCCGCGCAGGCTGCCGTCGGTGCCGACGACGCGGTGGCAGGGGATCAGCAGCGGCAGCGGGTTGCGGGCCACGCACTGGCCAACGGCGCGCGCGGCGTGCGGGCGCCCGATTTGCTGTGCCAGCCAGGCATAGGTGCGCACCTCGCCGCGGGGGATCGCCGCCACCAGGCGCAGGACCTGCTGGGCCAGCGACGGGAGCGCCGACAGGTCGAGCGGGACGTCCGCCGGCTCGCCGGCGAGATAGCAGCGCACCGCCTCGGTCAGAGTCGGCGGGGCGGCCGGGAGCGGCGGCGGGTCGAGCGGCAGATCGAGCGCGCGCAGGCCGCGCCGGCCGACGGTGACCACAGCCGCGCCGAGCGGCGTGGCGACGAGGAATTGTTCGTCAGCGTCTACGGCAGCCATGCGTCGTCTTCTTGCTCCTTCGGCTCGGACGAGCCTATGATAGTAGCCACGGCCGCAGGCCGGCAGCGCAACGCAGGAAGGTGGGTGATGCCGTTCAGCCAGGTGCCGGACCTGCCAGAGCGCGAGCTTGCGCCGGGTGTGCGGACGCGCCTCGTGTGGGGAGAACGCATCATGCTCTCGTTTCTGGACATGGCTCCGCACTCTACCGTACCCGAGCATGCGCACGCCCACGAGCAGATGGGTGTGGTCCTGGAGGGCGAGCTAGAGCTGCAGATCGGCGAGGAGCGGCGGCTGCTCGGCCCGAATGACATCTTCGTCATCCCCAGCGAGGTGCGGCACGCCGCCTGGACGCACGAGCGGGCCTGCCGCCTGCTCGACGTCTTCAGCCCACCGCGCGACGAGTACAAGACGAGGAGCTAGCCCGTGCGCATCAACGAGACCAAGGCCAAGCTTCAAGCCGGGGAGCCGGTGCTCGGCATCTTCGTCGGCTTCGCCTCGCCCACGGTCGTCGAGCTGTGCGGCATCGCCGGCTTCGACTTCGTGGTCATCGACTCCGAGCACGGCCCAATGAACCCGCAGTCGTGCGAGGACATGGTCCGCGCCGCCGACGCGACGGGCATCACGCCCATCATCCGCGTGGCGCAGAACGTGTCACAGGTGATCCTGCGCTATCTCGACATCGGCGCACTCGGCATCCAGATGCCGATCGTCAACACGCGCGCGGACGCCGAGCGCCTGGTGCAGGCGGTGAAGTATCCGCCGGAAGGCCGGCGTGGGCTGGCCAGCGTGCGGGCGGCGAGCTACGGGCTGGGCGAGCCGCTCGCCGACTACGTCGTCGAGGCGAACAAGCAGACGATGGTCATCAGCCACGTCGAGAACGTCGAGGCGGTGAACAACCTCGACGAGCTGACCCAGGTGCCGGGCATCGACGTGTTCTTCATCGGCCCCACTGACCTCTCACAGTCGCTTGGCTACCCGGGCAAGACGCAGGACCCGGCGGTGCGCGAGGTGATCGCGCAGGCGCGGCAGCGCATCCAGGCGGCCGGGCGTGTCGCAGGGTTCATGACGACCGACGCGGCCGCGGCGCGGCGCGCTCTTGCGGAGGGCTTCCGCTACGTGACGGTCAACACGACGGGGCTGCTCGGCCGCGCGGCGCGGAGCTTCCTGGCCGAGGCGCGGGGGTAGCTGCCCCTCCTCTGAAAATGGCCTTGCGGGTGCGTGCCCCACCCCACCCCGGAAAGGGCTCCCAGAGGTCGCCTCAGGGGACCTCTGGACTCCCCGCCCGCTCTGCAGCCCCTCTCCAGCCACGCTGGAGAGGGGGCCGGGGGTGAGGCCAACCCCCTGCTCGGCAGCAGCTTTTCATCCATCGCTGGTGTCGCGCAGCGACATGGGCAGCTCCCCGGGCCCAAGAGTTTTCGCAGGCGAGCGCTTCACATGCTGTTGTCTTTTGGCTAGGCGCGCGGAATCGGCGCTATGCGAGACCGAGCCACGCGCGGGGCCGACCGCCGCGCCCCGGATGAGCGCCATCTGGGTGGGGACGCTCGCTCGTACTGCGGTGACGGTGACCGAGGAGCGCTCTGGTGCCGACGTACGTCCTCGAGCGGGACCTCTGACCGGCCGGCAAGCGTTCGCTTCGCGAGCCACAGGCAATCTCGAAGACGCCGTGCGGCGCCCGAAGAGCGCGCTCAGGAACGCGGTGAGCCGTCACTCTCGCTGCATCGTCGTTGCTCGTGGACGAGCACACCCGCGAGCACTGAGGGCTGGAGATGGCGAAGCTAGGACCTGGTCAGCGCTATGCGACTGATCTACGCGACGCCGAGTGGGCGGTCCTGGAGCGGCTGCTGTCGCCACCGAGCGGCATCGATCGCCCGCGCACGGTCGACCTGTCGAAGACTCGACTCTGGCGAGCGGCAGGTCATCGACGGCCCGCTCGACCTCGCGCGCACCGGCGCTTAGCACCGGGCCTTTGCAGCTTCTGAACGCCCTCTTCGGCCGACCTGCACTGGCAGCGTGAAGCGCTCCCCGCCCGCGCACGAGGGTGAGGAGGCGACAGCGCGAAGGAGAAGGCAACCGTGGCGCCAACAGCAGACGGTCCTCGGCAGTACATCGAGTCGATATTGGCGCGCGACTGGGAGAAGGTGAAGGACCTCCTTCACCCGGAGTACACGTACACTGGGAGCGATGGCAAAGAGATGGCCGGGCCGGGAGCCGCGCTCGCCATCGCTCAGACGATGACTGGGGCGTTCCCGGACCTGCACGTCGAGATTAGGTCCGTCCACACCGCGGGCGACGTCGCCATCGCGGAGATGGTCGCTTCTGGCGCGCAGCGAGGCGATCTGATGGGCATCGCACCAACAGGCAAGCGGATGGCCATGCCTGTCGCTCTCTTCTTGGAGCTCGGCGACGGCAGCATCTACCGCGAGCGGGAGTACTTCGACATGATGAGCGTCCTGGTCCCGCTCGGCGTCGTTTCCCCGCCTGGCAAGGCGTAAACCTCGTCCATCACGGGCCATGCCATTCTAAACGCCAGAGGGGCGGGTGTGATGCCCGCCCCTCTGCACGACCTCAGCGGTGGCACACGACAGCAACCAGGATCAGGACGCCGCGCCGGCTGGCACCAGCTCGCGGACCTCGACCTTGAGCTCGCCGTCCGCGACGGTCGCCAGCACCGTGTCGCCGCCCTTCCACTTGCGCTGCAGCAAGCCGTCGGCCAACAGGTCCTCGATGTAGTTCTGGATGACGCGGCGGAGCGGCCGGGCACCGAAGCTGGGATCGTAGCCGCGCGCCAGCAGCCAGTCCTTGGCCGCCTCGTCCACCTCGAGGGTGATCTCCTGCTCGGCGAGCTGCTTGCGCACGCGGTTGAGCATCAGGTCGACGATCTCGACCAGGTGCTCGCGCCCCAGCGCGTGGAAGACGACCGTCGCGTCCAGCCGGTTGAGGAACTCCGGCCGGAAGACGTTCTTCAGCTCGGTCGTGACCTTCTCCTTCATGCGCTCGTACTTCTCTTCGGCCGTCCTCGCCTCGTCCTTCTTGACGCGGAAGCCGGTTTGGACGTCGCGCTTGAGCAGGTCCGAGCCGACGTTGGACGTCATGATGATGATCGTGTTGCGGAAGTCGACCTTCCGGCCCTTGGCGTCGCTCAGGTGCCCGTCGTCCATGATCTGGAGCAGCATGTTGAAGACCTCGGGGTGGGCCTTCTCGATCTCATCCAGCAGGA
>JACQUS010000235.1 GCA_016210125.1 Chloroflexota bacterium
CTGCGTGCCCTCGGTGTGCGTGCCCACGTCGCACATCTTGCAGCGCATGTTGCAGACGGCGTTGACCGAAACGTAGATGGTTCCCGGCCAGAAGCTGCGCGCTCCGTCGCCCCACAGCATCGGCAGCAGGTTCAGCTTCGACCGCAGCCGCGGCCCGACCAGCTCGGGGTGGTTGCGCACCGTGCGCACTTTCTGCAACAGGGTGCTCATCCGCTTCTCCTCAGCAGCGCCGAGCGCACGGCTACGTTCATCGTCGCGAAGCGGCGCTCCCAGCTATGTGTCTGTGCCGCGGCGACCCGCCGGGCGCGCCGGTCGGGGCCGTTCTCCGCCAGCGCAGCGCGCACGCCGACGGTGAACGACGCCGCGTCGTCGCAGATTGTCACCAGATCCCCGAGCGGCGCCAGGTTGTCGAGCGGCGTCGACACCACCGGCAGCCCGCAGGCCAGATACTCGAACGTCTTGAGCGGCTGCGCCGCGCGCACGAACCACGGCTCACGGATGAACGGGATCAGCGCCACGTCGGCGTGCCCGAGCAGCGCCGGCAGCTCGCTCGCCGGGCGCCTACCAAGAAAAACGACATTGGACCGCCGACGTAACGCAGCGAGTGCCTCCTGGTCGTCGATCCCGCTCACCGGGCCGACCAGCAGCACCGTGCCATGCGGAAAGGCGTCGGCCACGCTTGCCAGCAGCCCCAAGTTTACCTTATAGCTCACATTGCCCGTGTACGCGAGCACCGGGCGCGGCAGATTCCTGACCGCCGCGCAGGCCGGCCCGCAGGCGTGCTCCGGACGGTAGAGGGCCGTGTCCACGCCGTTCGGCACGAGCACCGTGCGCGGGTTGAGCATCCGCTTATCGGCGGCCAGCGTCGGCGAGACGGCGAAGACGAGGTCGACGCGCCGCAGAAGCTCGGCCTCCTGCCGCGCGACGCGCTCGGCGAGCGCCGGCTCGCCGCACCGGCCGGCCAGCCCGGCGTAGTCCTCCGTACAGTGGTAGCACGCCAGGCGGTGCGGCAGCGCGTCAAGCAGCGGCCAGCGGCGGTGGTCGTAGAGCCATAGGATCGGCTGCGCCACGCCGGCGCCACGCAGCGCCCAGCGCACGTAGGGCGCGCAGAGCGCCTGGTTCAGCCGCCAGAACGGGCCACCGCCCTCGCCCTCCCACCAGGTGATCGGCCGCGCCACCCACAGCCGCGAGCCACGGCGCCGCCAGCCGGCCAGCGCCGTGGCGAGGGTGCGCAGCTTGGCCGCGCTCGGCCGCGCCAGGGTCGCCAGCTCGAACGGGGCCTCGAAGACGAGGACGCGGTTGCGGCGGGCGAAGCGCGTCAGCGTGTGGTAGCGGTTGCTGACCAGCTCCTCGTCCCAGCGGCTGCGGCTCAGGCAGACGATCGTCTCGCCGGCGAGGTACACGGTAGCGGGGATGCGCTGGGCCTCAGCCACCGTCACACGCTGGCGCACTGGCCACATCGCACATTACCTACTCATCGTGGCAATTTCAGCAAGCCGATCCGGGTCAGCGCAACAATTACGCCTTACGGTTCTTCGACTTCTTACCACCTAAAGCGCTGGCCACAGTATTGTCGGGATTCTCCGCATCTTGCAACCACCGTAGAGGATTCTCCGCGATGTACTGACGGATGCGCGCTAGCGAAAGCTCGTCGCGGATGACGTGCTCATAGTAGTTGCGTTGCCACGCAAATTCGGGAAGGCAGCTCTGGCGGATGAGGCGGGCCGATGCGGCCTTGTAGACGCGGACAATGTCACCAACTGTAGGGGCGCGATTCATCGCGCCCTCCTCGCGAACCGCGGCCTGCGGCAGGGGTGCAATGGGTTGCGCGCGTTTGGGCGCAATAAATTGCGCCCCTACGACAGATGATCCGCCACTGCGATTCGGGAGACTAGCCGCAGCGCCCAGGGTGATAATGCCGTGGACGTGGTTCGGCATGACGACGAACTCGTCCAGCTCGAGGCCGGGGAAACGGCTCGGGAGTCCCTTCCAGACGGACTGGGCCATCTGCCCGGCAGGGCTCAGCACAGCCTGGTCGTCCACAATGGCGCCCAGGAGGCGTGCCCTTTCGTGGGTGCACACGGTGATGAAATACGCGCCGGCTCCGGCGTAGTCGTAGCCACGCAGACGAATGGAGCGACGATGATGTGTCTCGGGATGGAACATCAACCTCTCAATGTCTCCCGCCAGCACCTGGGTCCGCCGCAGGGGTCGAGCGTGCTCAATAGATTGGTCGAACGACCACCCTGGCGCATGAGGCGGGCCGATGCGGCCTTATAGACGCGGACAATGTCGCCAATCTGTAGGGGCGCGATTCATCGCGCCCTCCTCGCGAACCGCGGCCTGCGGCAGGGGTGCAATGGGTTGCGCGCGTTTGGGCCCAATAGATTGCGCCGTTACACGTGCGGACGCAATTCACGGTGCCTGCACGCAATCACAACGCAAAGATCGCCGTTCTGCCTCGCCCCTCACTTCGCCTTCACGCCCCTCCGGCAGAGTGTCGCCAGTGTCATCGCCGAGCGAGCCACTCGATCTGCACGCGGTCGGCCAGGGCGGTGAAATCACGGTCGCCGGTCACGAGGATTGCCCTCTGCGCGACGGCGGTAGCCGCGGCGAACGCATCGGCGTACGAGATCGAGTGGCGCATCTTGAGCTGTGCTGCGGCGAACACAAGGTCGTCGTGCGCCGAGACAATCTCCATAGCCAGATCGCGTAGCTCCGC
>JACQUS010000220.1 GCA_016210125.1 Chloroflexota bacterium
CGGTAGTCTGGGATCGGGCGCATCGGCCGGTCTAGCCACCAAGGGTTGCTGCCCTGGAGAAATGCTTCCAGCTCTCCTGGCAAGCCAGTTCCGAACAGCGTGGCCTCGGGCTCGATACCGCGCATGGCGGGGCACCCCCTCATGTTGCCTACAGCACCTGCGGCTTCTTCGCCCGACCAGTCGAAAGCCTACCGCTTCAGCTCCAGCGACGTGTATCGGTCCCGGTACTCGCGTAGCGCACCGGCCCAGCTCTGGTGGAGCTTCCGCTGCGCCTTTCCTGCGCGCCGTTCGAACAAGACGGCCACGAAATCTGCCACCTCCGGGTGCAGCTCCGGCGGCAGTCGCTTCAGCAGCCCTTCAAGGCGGGCCATCGGTCGGTCTCCTCGCCACTGCCATCTTCCTCTTTACCTTACCACCTCCCGGCCGCCTGCCCGCGCCAGGCCGGCCAGCGGCAGGGTGGCCAGGGCGCCGGCGGCCAGCAGTGCCAAGGCCGGCGGCAGGCCGACGCCATCCGCCAGCAGGCCGATGGCGAACGGCGCGATGGCCGTCGTGGCCTGCGTGAAGCTGTAGTACAGGCCGTAGCCGCGGGCGCGGCGGCCGGCCTCCACGTGGCGGGCGACGAGATCGAACAGGGCCGACGACGTGCCGCTCATGGTCACGCCGAACAGCGCCAGCAGCGGCACGATCCACAGCGCCGGCGCGCCGAGCAGGGCCAGGAGCAGGAGCGCCGTTCCGACCTCCGTGGTCACGATGACGGCGACGGGGCCGAAGCGGTCGCTGAGCGGCCCACAGACGAACTTGCCGCAGGCGCCAAAGGCGAAAAGCAGGGCGAAGAGCGCGCCGACCGCCGGCGGCGCGAAGCCCAGCCCCGCCAGCAGGAAGGGCAGGAGCAGCAGCGCGCCGTCGCGCACGGCGGTGTCGAGAATGCCGACGACCACCGTCAGAGCGAACGGCAGTGGCGCGCGCACGCCCCAGCCGCGGGCGGCCGGGCGGGCGGCCGGCGCGCTGGCGGGCATCCTCCGCGATGGCCGCCCGCCAGCGCCAGAGCACGCTCAGAGCCACCAGCAGCCCGCCGGCGGCCAGCACGGCGATGGCCAGCCGCCACCCGCCGAAGGCGGCGACAATGCCACCGACGATGGGCAGCAGACCTTTGCCGAAGTCGCCGGAGAAGTTCCAGAGGCCCAGCGCCAGGCCGCGGCCCCGCGCGTCGTAGGTGCGCGAGACGAAGGCTGCCGGCCCGACGTGCTGCGGGCCGCTGCCGACGCCGGCCAGCGCGGCGCTGAGCGCAAGCTGCGGGAGCGTCAGCGCCAGCGCCAGCAGGCCATAGGTCGCCGCCAGCCAGAGCGCCGCGCCGCCGACGACCAGCCGCTCGCCGAGGCGCTCGACCAGTAGGCCAGCCGGGAGCTGGAGCAGGCCGCCGGCCGCCGAGAGGCAGAGCTTGAGCAAGCCGGCCTCGCCGTAGCTGAGTCCCAGGTCGGTCGCCAGGAGCGGCAGCAGAGGATAGAAGCCGGCGACGAAGCCGTCGTGGACGACGTGCAGCACGCAGAAGCCGAGGAGGTCGCCATGGCGTGGCAGGGCGCGCTGCGCGCGCCGCGCCTGTTGGAAGATGCCTGCCACGATGGTCTGCTCTCCACCAGCCAAGGAATGCTGTGCACTGCCACGAGTAGGGGCGCGGCATGCCGCGCCCCTACGGATTCGGCGTATACCATAAATAAGGGGCTGTTGCAGTCTTGACCGTGTAGGTATGATAGAGATAGCCACCCGTATGGTAAACTCTGGCGGTCCGCTTCAGCGGGAAGTGGCAGGCGATGCTGGTCATGCTGCTGGAAAACGTCCTCCTGCGCGTCGGGCCGTGGCGGGCGTTGGGCGCCATCTTCGCCCTCGGCCTGGTGCTCATCGTCGCCATCCTGATCGGCCAGCCGGACACCACCGTCGCGCCGCCGTCCGAGCTGCCGCTCGCACCGCCCGGTCGCCAGCAACTGACGGCCCGCGCCGCGGTCGCCGGCCAGCCAGCGGCCGAGCCGGCGGCCAGCGAGTCGGCGGCCGCCGCCGCGCTCGAGACGGCGACAGCAGCCGAGGGCCTGCCGACTTCGACCCCCGACGTGGCCCAGGCGCCGGGCAAGCCCCCCGACGATCAGCGTGCCGCGCAGGAGGCGCTGCGCCAGGCGATCGTCGGCCGGCTCGGCGATACGCGCCAGAGCATCGAGTCGTTCATCGGGCCGCCCGCCAGCCACCTCTCCGGTCAAGAGTTCCTCTACCGCGCGCCGACGCGCTTCACCATCACCTACTCGCACAGCGGCCGTGTCCAGCTCTTCACCATCTGGTCGCCGCGCGACGCGAGCCGCCACCCGCTCCAGGCCGACGTGCGCGACTGGACGCTGAGCCACGCGCGCGAGATCGCCAGCCTCTTCCTGCCGCTGGACGCGCAGCCTCTCCAGACACGTAAGGGCTTCCTCGGCCAGCCGGAGGACGTCTACTTTAGCGAGGCGCTCGGCCAGGCGGTCGGCCGCGCCGACTACGTGCTGGCCGGGGCCAAGGGGCCGGCCGGCAGCCTCGGCGTGCTGTTCACGCTCACCGACAGCGGGACGGTCTCGATGTTCACCATCGGCATCCGCTGAGAGGTACCGTTGAGAGGTACCGTGGCTCGCCAGCGCCTACGCTTCGTCGCGCAGCCACCGATCTACACCCTCCGCGTGCGCATCCGCCCCGAGGGCTACGCCCCGGCTGACGCGCGCGCGATTTGGCGCGAGATCGAGATCGCTGCCAACCAGACGCTCGGCGACCTCGGCGACGCCATCCCGCTAGCCTTCGACTTCGACGACCCGCACCTCTGGTCGTTCTTCCTGAGCGGCAAGGCGTGGGATCGCGCGACCGAATATGCCCTCTCTAGCGAGCAGGATCTCTTCGGCGGCGGGCGCCCGCGGGCCGCGCGCCGCGTACGCATCCGCGAC
>JACQUS010000237.1 GCA_016210125.1 Chloroflexota bacterium
CCGAACGGCGGCGTGTTCGTGCAGCGTGGCGAGTTCGACCGCGCCGATGCCTGGCAGCAGATCGGCCAGCTCCAGGTGGCTGTCTTCCCGAACCCCCAAGGGCTGATCTCGGCCGGCGCGAATATGTTCGTCGCCACGCCGGCGGCGGGCGCGCCGCAGGTCGGCGCGCCGGGCGATCCCGTGCCGGGCGAGGCCAACGCGCGCTTCGGCGAGCTGCTCTTCGCCACCCTGGAGTCGTCGAACGTCAACCCGATGGTCGAGACGACGACCCTGCTCATGGCGCGGCGCGCCTACGGCGTCAGCGCGCGCACGCTTCAGGTGCTGGACGAGATGCTGTCCGGCGCCACGAACTTGCGGCGATAGCGCGGTGAGGGAATGCCGGATGCGCGGGCTTAAGTTTTCCCCCTACCGTGTCGATCCTGAAATCGAGAGCACAGCGCCCGCCGAGAGCGGGCTCGGCAGTCGATCAGGCTGGCGATCTCGGCCGCGCTGTGCTATGGTGAGCGCAGAAGCGCTGCGGCGGGAGCGGCAAGATGCCGGACATCAACAGGGTCGCGCCCGACTCGGCCGGCGCCTATCAGCGGGCGCAGCGGTCGCGGCACGATGCTTCGACGCCGGCGGCGCGGGCCGGTGCGCCGGGCTCGCCGGAGACCGGCGGCCGGACGGACTCGGTCTCGCTCTCCACGGGCGCGCAGGGGCTACAGCAGGCGTTGGCCGCGGCGATGGCGGCGCCGGATGTGCGCGAAGACGTGGTCGCGTCCTTGCAGGAGCAGGTGGAGTCCGACGCGTACCAGTTCCCCAGCGACGAGGCACTGGCCGAGGCCCTCTTGCGCGGCGCCTAGCGGCGACGCATCCGGTCGGCAACCCCTTTGATCGCGTCGGTCGGGGCGAAGCATGTCTCGCCCCGACTGCTGTTTCGGTCTCCTCGATCCCCACGGGCGTCGACGGCGCTGGTCTCCCTCACCCCCGCACTCCCGCTCGCCGCACGCGGAGAGGGGGACACGGGGTGAGGTCCCTCGGGCAGGTGCCGCGGTGGGACTGAAGGCTCTCCTCGCATCTGAGCGCGCCATCTGCCGACAGCTTCTCGCTCTGGCGGCGCAGGAGCACGCGGCGCTCGTTGCCGGCGACACCCTCGCCCTCCAGCGTATCGTCGCGCGGCAGGAGGCCACGACGGCGCGCTGGGCGGCGCTCGAGCGCCAGCGGTTCGCGCTGCTCGAGCCGTGGGCGGCGCTGCTTGAGCTGCCGGCGGAGCAGGTGACGCTCGAGGCCGTGCTGCCCCATTTGCCGGATGCCGAGGCTCGCGCGGTCGCGGGCCTTCAGGGCACGCTGCGTGACGAGCTGGCCGCGCTCCAGCGGGCCAAGGCGGCCAACCGCACCGTGCTCGAGCGTGCTCTGGAGAGCGTCACCACGCTGCTCGACCTCGTCCGCGGCGTCCACGCCACGCCGGCGCGCTACGCGCGCAGCGGGGTCGTCGCGTCGACCGTGCCGTTGGCCGTGCTCGACCGGCGCGTATAGGGAGGACGACGATGCGCTCGGAGTTCGGCGGGCTGAGCATCGCCCTGCGTGCACTGCTGGCCCAGCAGCAGGCGCTGGAGACGACCGGCCACAACATCGCCAACACAAACACCGAGGGCTACTCGCGCCAGGTGGTGCGCATGCGCGCCTCCAACGCCATCACCCTGCCCGGCGTCGAGGGGCAGCTTGGCACGGGGGTCGAGGTCGCCACCGTCGAGCGGCTGCGCTCGGCCTTCTTCGACAACCAGATTCGCACGCAGAGCCACGGACTCGGCCGCTACGAGACGACCGAGGAGTTCCTGCAGCAGATCGAGCTGGCCTTCAACGAGCCCTCCGAGAGCGGCATCTCCGGCGCGCTCGGCCGCTTTTTCAACGCCTGGCGGGAGGTCAGCAGCCAGCCTGAGGCCATCAGCGCTCGGCGCGCCCTCGTCGCCCGCGCCGAGGAGGTGGCCACGCTGCTTAACACCGCAGCGCGCAATCTGAACGCGCTGCAGCAAGACGCCGACCGGCGCGTGCAGCTCCGCGTCGACGATATCAACAGCCTGGCGCAGCAGATCGCGCTGCTGAACGACCGCATCGCACGCGTGCAGGCCACCGGCGACCGGCCCAACGACCTGCGCGACGAGCGCGACCGCCTGCTGACCCGGCTGTCGAGAATCGTCGATTTCATTAGCAGCGAGGACAGCGAGGGGCGCGTGACCGTGACGATCGGCGGGCGCAACCTGGTGCAGGGCATCGACGCCTTCCGAATGGCGACGTCGATCAACGCCAGCTCCTTGCGCGACGTCGTCTGGTACGCCGACAACGTCGCGGCGACCCTGACCGGCGGCCAGCTCTATGGTCTGCTCCTTGCGCGTGACGGCAATGTCGCGACGCGCCTGAGCGACCTGAACAGCTTGGCGTCAACCCTCGTCAGCCAGGTGAACACGCTGCACGCCGCGGGCTTTGGCCTGCCGACGTCCGTGCTCCCGACGGGCTCAACGGGCGACAACTTCTTCAACCCGACCGGCACGACCGCGGCCACGATCACCGTCTCCGCGACCATCACGGGCGACCCGAACCGTGTGGCGGCGTCCACGGCGGCCAGCAGCGCTGGCA
>JACQUS010000223.1 GCA_016210125.1 Chloroflexota bacterium
CGTCGCCAACACGCCACGGTGGTTCTCCGCGACGTACGCGCGGGCCGCGGCCTCGTTCATCGATCCTCTCCTGCGTCGAGACTAGCCCTGGCGGCCGGCCGCACAGCACGGCCGCGGGGCCTCACGCTCAGCCGACGACCGGGTGCTCGCGGGTGATGAAGCGGTGGCTGCGGCTGATGTGCGCTTGCGCGTCGGCAAACGCCGCCTGGCCCTCCGGCGACTGAAAGTAGCCCTCGCGGAACGACGCCTCATCGTCGAACCACAGCTCGGCCATGCCGTCCCACTCGGGCTCGCCGGCCAGCGCCGCCTGCGTCAGGCTGACAACGTACCTACGCAGCCCCGGCATCCTCTTCGCCAGCGGGGTGTGCTCCTCAATCCACCAGCGTTGGAACTCCTGAAGCGTGAGGTGATCCGCGCGGCGCAGGAGTGAGACGAACTTGATCACCGGCTGTGCCTCCCCATGCCGACCTGGCGTGATGCCGACCTGGCGTGATGCCGACCTGGCGTGCCTGTGCCATGCGGGCACCCTAGCCGCCCCTGACCCGGCCTGTCAAGCACGCCGATGGCCCGGGACGCACCTCGGCCCAGGTCGGTGCAGGCGACCCCGCAGAGACGTGGCGACCGTCCGTCATGCCGAGGCCAAAGGCCGAAGCATCCGCACCTCTTCGACGCAGTGGTCGCGGATCCTTCGCTGCGCTCAGAACGAAAATCCGATCCGGTAGCGGTCAAAGCTGCTGTGGTCCACCACCAGTCGCACTGGGATACTGCGCAGCGCCGGCAAGTCAAAGGCCGACCACGACGTACGCCCGCGCCGTGGGCCACGCAGGGCTGACGCGCCGCTACATCCCCAGCAGGCGCTTCGGATTGTCCTGGAGCATGGCCCGCAGCTCGCACTCGTGGAAGCCGTTGCCCAGCAGCTCCTCGGCGTAGATGCGCAGGCCCTGCGGCGGCTCGGGGCTCTCCGGCTGGCCGTAGTCGGTGGCGGCGATGGTGCTGGCCACACCGACGCGGCGGATGTTCTCGGCGATCGTGCGCACGCCCGAGCGGTCGCCGGTGGCCGTGACGCTGCGGATGCAGCGCTCCATGAGCACGCCGCGTGCCGCCAACGCCTGCTGGTCGGCAATCGACATGCCGACGAGGGGCAGCTCGGGGTGCGTCACCACGATGCGCCGTACGCCGACGCGCTGCGCCTCCTCGACCAGCCGCAGCGTCTCGGCCGGCGCCAGGTGCCCGGTGGCGAGCACGGCGTCGGCGGCGGCGACCTCCTCGAGGATCGGCAGCAAGTCGGGATGCATGCGCCCCTCGGCATCGCACGCCGCCAGCGCGCCGCCGCCGAAGCCAGCGCCCAGGCGCGCCAGGTGCGAGCCGTGGCCGACGCCGGCGACGTAGGCCTGGTGGTTGGCCGCCGAGAGCGTCGGCATCCACACGACGCGCCCGCCCATGCGCAGGACGGCGCGGACGGCGTCGACGTTGAAGCCGCCGGCTGCCGGGGTATTGAGCACGATGCCGCCGAGCACCTGGATCGGCGCCGCGTATTTGGCGGCGATGGTCGCGCGGGCGACCGTCGGCGTGTGGTGGCTCTTTAGGACGATGGCGTGCAGGCCGGCCGCCGCGGCGGCGCGGACCAGCTCAAAGTCGTCCATCCGGCGCGCGACCACGTCGGGCGCGGAGTGTACGTGGGTGTCGACGGCGCCGCGCAGCAGGCGCTCGATCACTGTTGGCACGCCGCCCTCCTGCCGAAAACTGCCGTCTTGCGTGTGGACGCCCCACCCCGCCCTAAAGTGGGCTCCCAGAGGGGGCGAAGTCCCCTCTGGACTCCCCCGGGCCTCCACCAACGGGCGCGGCTCGCCTTATGATTCGCCACCGGCGCCCCAGAGACACGGACGACTCGCCCGCGTCCAGCCGCTCACGCCGAGGTGTTCACGAGGAGGCCGCTCTGGGTCATCGCCGGGATGAAGACGCCACGCGCGGGGCCTGCCGGGCGACGCCCGGTCGGGCGAGGCACCGCAGGCGCGGGCGCTTCGCCGGCCGGCGCGGCGTCGCCACCGGTCGGCCGGCCCGCGCGGCGCAGCGTCTCCTGGCGCTCCACGGCATGGCGCGCCCGCTCCAGCTCGTCGCGCCGCTGGCGCAGCGCGCGCAGCTCGCCTTCAAGCAGCGGGCGCTCAGCCGCTGATGCCCCGGCCAGCCGCTGCTCGACGGCGGCGATACGCTGGTCGACCGCCGCGGCGGCCTGGTCGAGCACCTGCGCGGGATCGGCGCCGGGCGGCACGGCCATAGGCTCGCCGGCGCGGTCGTCGGTGGCGGCGGGCGCATGGACCGCTGGCGCGCTCTCGTCCTCGGGCGAGAGCGGCGGCCCCGGCGACCGCTCGGGCCGGAAGGTGACACGCGAGCGGCCGCCCACGACCACCAGGCGCCCGGTCTCGGGGTCGAGCGCGAACTGGACCTCGACGGCCTCGTCGACGACCACCTGGCCGGCGCGCGCAGCCTGCGCGCTGAGCGCCGCGACATTGGCCGCCTCGTGGGCCGCCACGCCGCTGATGGCGTCGACGCCCTGCGCGAAGCGGTGCGTCTTGCCTTCGCCGGCGAACGTGGTGAAGACGGGCTCGACGGGCTCGATACGCATGGGTCGTGCCTTCGCTGGGCCGCACTCTCGTCTGTGGTCCGATGCTATACCGACGCGTGCGTGCGGTCAAGCGCACAGCAGGACAGCGTTTCCAGACGCCCGACGGGGCGCCGCTTGCGCGCGCCGCGCGTGCTAGAATGCAGAGACTAGCCCCTGGGGAGGAGACGTCGTGCGCATGTGGCGGGCCGTCCTGTTTGGGCTGCTCATCGCCGCCCTCGCGACCATCGGCAATGTGCCCTTCGATCCACTCCGTGCGGTGGCGCAGAGTGAGCCGGTCTGGACCTCTGGCACGCAGGTCCAGAACCTCGGCTCAGCGCCGGCGAACGTGAAGCTCACGTACTACGAGCCCGACGGGAGCGTCGCGGCGACGCAGACGGTGGTCATCCAGCCTGGGCTCTCGTACACCTTCTACGGCGAGACGATGGCCGTGCGCCCCGGCTTCCGCGGCTCCATCGTCATCGAGGCCGACCAGCCCATCGCCTCGATCACGAACCAGATCGCCAGCAACCCGACTATGGCCGACGCCTACGCCGGCATCGTCGCCCCGGCGACGACGGCCTTCCTCCCGCTGGTCATGCGCGACCACCAGGGCTGGACCACCGAGATCTTCGTCCAGAACGGCGGCGCAGCCGCGGCCAACGCCGTCAAGCTCGACTTCTATCGCGGCAAAGACCTCGTGCTGAGCGAGACGCTGCCGGCCATCGCGCCTGGCGCCTCGTACACGCTGCGGCAGGGCGCGCAAGACCGCCTCGGTGCGACGTTCGTCGGCTCGGTCAAGATTACGGCCGACCAGCCGGTGGCCAGCGTGGTTAACCAGACCAACGGTCGTATCCTTATGAGCTACGCCGGCTTCACCTCCGGCGGCAGCCGCGTCTATGCGCCGCTGATCATGAACAACAATCGCGGCTGGTCCACCGGCCTCCAGGTGATGAACGTCGGCGCGACCGAGGCCACGGTGACGCTGCGCGTCGGCGGCCGCGCGGCCGACAGCGCGGCGATCGGCCCCGGTCAGTCGAAGACCTGGTATCCCATCCCCGGCACCGCGGCGGGGTTCGTCGGCTCGGCGGTCGTCGAGGGCTCGCCGGGCGCGCAGCTCGTGGGCATCGTCAACGAAATCCATCCCGAGGCCGGCCAGGGCATGACCTACACGGCCTTCAACACCGGCAGCTCGCGCATTTCGGCGCCATTGATCATGAACGACAATCGCGGCTGGTCCACCGGCCTCCAGGTAATGAACGTCGGCGCGCAGGACGCCTCGGTGACCCTGAAGGTCGACGGGCAGCCGGCGGCAACGGCGGTCATCCCGGCCGGGCAGTCGCAGACCTGGTACCCCGTGCCCGGCACGTCGCCCGGCTTCGTCGGCTCGGCGACTGTCGAGGGACCGTCGGGCACGCAGCTCGTCGGCATTGTCAACGAGCTCAAGACGCGCGACGTCGACGGCGACCTGGCGATGGCCTACGTGACCTTCAGTCAGTAAGTGCACCCACGATGATTCTGCGGCGCTACCGCGGACAGCTCCTAATCGTCCTCCAGACGGACCACGGCCGGCAGTGCGCCGCCTTCGTCCGGCACTGGGGCGACGGCTCGTGCGACGCGCCGGCGCCGCGCGAGCCCTTGCTCCTCGCCGCGGCGGAGCACGACAACGGCTGGGCCGAGTGGGAGGCCGCGCCGCCGCTCGACCCGGCCACCGGCCAGCCGTGGCAGTTCACCGAGCTGCCGTCCGATCAGCACATCGCCCTCTACCGCCGGGGCATCGCGCGCAGCGCCGCCCAGGACCCGTACGGGGGCCTCTTGGTGAGCATGCACGGCGTCGGCCTGTACAACGACCGCTACGGCACCTGGCCACGTCCCGTCACCCGCGACCTCAGCGCCGACCAGCAGGCGCTCGTCGCCGCGTACGTAGCCGAGCAGCAGGCCCTCCAAGCGCGGCTGCGCGCAGCCGCGGCGCGCGACGCCCGGCACGCACCGTTCGCCAGCGACGCGGCCGTCTGGCACAACTACAAGCTCCTCCAGCTTTGGGACCGTCTCTCGCTCCAGTTCTGCTGGCGCGGCTGCACGAGCGGCACGATCGCCCCAGCGCCGCTGCGCGCCGGCGCGCCGGACGTGGCGCTCGTCTGCGAGGGCGACGGCGAGGCGACGCTCCGGCTCAGCCCCTACCCCTTCGACCGCTCGCCGCTGCCGCTGCCCGTCACGGCGCGCCTCGTGCCGGACCGCTGCTACGCCTCAATCGAGGACTTCTTGGCGACGTTCGCCGCCGCCGAGGCCATCGAGGTGCCGTTGCGCGCCGTGGCCTAGGCCGGCGCGGGGTGCGCCCCCACCCCCCGAGAAGGGTTCGCAAAGGGGGCTTCGCCCCCTTTGGATTCCCCCGTTCATCCCCTATGGGCGACGGGCCGCCGCCCATTTTCGGGAGAAGAAACGCGCGCGGCCACCACGACCGCTCAGGAGGATCCCGAAAGGGGGCTTTGCCCCCTTTGCACCAGCCTTTTTGGCGCGGCGCACGTCTCGGAGATGCTGACACTCGTTCTCGTTCGCGATGGCATCATCCATGCCGGATGCGAGAAGGGGAGTGCAGAGCGGCTTCGCCTCTCTGCGGTAACTCTCTTGGGGTGGGGGCGCGGCGCCGCCATGCGCGAGCGATCAGCGGAAGACGATGTGAGCCAGGGCGGGTCAGGCGAGGGGGCCGTCCGGGAGCGCGTCGTCGTCGTACACCGAGGCCGGCGACAAGCGCCGGCGCAGCCACAGGCCGCTCTCGGCGGCGACGACGCCCAGGAACGCCAGCCACTGCGCCGGCAGCGGTTGGCCAGCACGCGGCAGGCCGGGCGGGACGACTGCCGCCGGCGTCTGCTGCGGCCGCGCCGGAGCCGCCGCAGGCGCCGCCGGAGCCACCGCCGCGGCCAGCGCTACCGGATAGTCGGCGCTCGGCACGTCCACGGCCGTCACCGCGTAGGCCCACTGCCCGGGCATCGGGTCCTCGACCGTGAGGACGAGCGGCGGCTCGGACCCACGGCGCAACACCGCCAAGTCGCCGTCAGGCCGGTACAGCGCCAGCTCGACCACGCTCCCCGGCCAGCTCGCCACGACGGCCAGGCGCGCCGTCTGCGGCGGGACGAGCACCGTGTAGCGCGCACTCGCTTGGCCGGCGGCCAGGCGGAGCATCCGCTGGTCGCGCAGCAGCGGGGTCCCGCGCTCGGCCAGCAGCGGCGCGAAGTCCGGCGGAGTGAACGCTACCGGGGCCGGCGCAGGCCACGGCGCCTCGGTCAGCGGGGCCGCCGGCTGCGGCGCGGCGGCCGGCGCGGGCTCAGGCGGACGCCGCGCGTCCGTCGTCCCCTGGAAGCGGAACGAGCTGACGGCCGCCTCGCCTTCGCCGACGGCCCATTCAGTCAGCGTCTCCGGGTGTACCCACGAGATCGCCCAGCCCACGCTACCGAAGACGACGAGGATATCGCGCTGCTGCGTCACCTGCCCGGCCGGGTTACGGTACGTGAATGCCAGGTCGAGCGCCGGCTGGCCCGAGAGCTGCGTCGGCGACCGGAACGTCTCGGTGTAGTCGGGCAGACTGCGCCGCGCGGCGCGCTTCATCTCGACGTACTGCGCCAGCGTCGTCACGCTCGGCAGCGGGACGGCGCGGATGACGACGGTCAGCGGCGACGCCGTCTTGCGCCACACGCCCAGCGCGACCTCGCCCGGCAGCGCCGCGCCCAGCGCGCCGGGCCGCGTCTCGATGAACGTCGGCGGAAGCACGATACTGAAGTCGCCGGCCGACGGCGCAGCCTGCGTCGAGCCGGGCCAGGTGCCCGCGCGCTCCTGCTGCCCCAGGGCCGGATCGGCCAAGGCGAAAAGCAGGACCACGGCCAGGATGACGTGCAGCCAGGCGAGCCCGATCCGCGAGGCCCAGGTGCTCTGCTCGACCACGACCCACCTCCGGCCGAGCGCCAGACCAGCGCTGCGCGCGTCTACGTCGGCGTAGAACGCCGGCGTGTACGCGTACCAGCGCCCGACGGCCCAGCCCTGCGCATCGAGCATAGGCTACCTCGCTTGCCTCTAGTTGTCTAGTCTCGATATCTTGTCCCGAGGTCGCGTCCCGGCGTCTCGTCCGGGGGTCTCGTCCGGGGGTCTCGATGGGGCCACGATACCGGCGCGCCGGCCAGACGGTCAAGGGGGCTCCGGCGGGAACGCGTTGCAGTTTGGTTGCGCTTCGCGCACGATGGTACACTTCGTGGTGCAATGCGCCGTGCCCACCTCCCGGACAGCACCGTGACGCCCGTCTACCGCAAGCGTGGCCGGACGATCTGGCAGACGGGGAGCGTCGCCGCGTCGCGGCTGGACCTACTGCTCGGCCAGGCGCCGCGCTGCGGCCTGGTCGTGATCTGTGCAGCCTACCGTCCAGGCTGGACGTGGCAGGTGTCGCGGCCCGAGGCGGCGATCGTGCCGCTGGTCGACGCGCTGCGCGGCGCGGGCGCCGACAACTTGCGCGCGCTCGACCATGCCTGGCGGCTGGTGGATGGTGGGTGGCAGCGCGGCGACGACGTCGTCGTGGCCTGCGAGCTCGGCATCTATCGCAGCGCTGGCGTGATCCTGTGCTGGCTGGCACGCGCCCGCGGTATGCTGTTCGACGAGGCGCTGGCGCTGCTACAGGAGACGCGCGGGGAGACCACCGGCCGCAACTACCGCGAGGTCTTCGCGCGGGAGCACTGTCCGCCAGACGGCTTCTTCGGCCACGTCCATGCCATCATCGACGGGTGGCGCGGAGCATAGGGAGCCGCGCATAGGGAGGAGAGATGGCCGGCGTCATCGCGGTCTTGGGCAGCGGAGCCATCGGCAGTGTCCTGGGCGGGCGCATGGCCGCGGCGGGCAGCCCGGTGTGGCTCGTCGACGGTTGGCCCGAGCACGTCCAGGCCATGCGCGAGCACGGCCTGCTGATCGAGGGCGTGAACGGCGAGCTGCGGACGGCGGTGCAAGCGCTGGCGTTCGACGAGCTACGCCAGCTCCCTGGGCCCATCGACGTCGGCTTCCTGGCCGTCAAGTCGTACGACACGGCGTGGGTGGTCGAGCGCTTGCGGCCGCTCCTCGCGCCCGGCGGGGTCATTGTCTCGGTCCAGAACGGCTTGAACGAGGACACCATCGCGCAAATGATCGGCGCCGAGCGCACCATCGGCGCGGTCACCCGCCTGTCGGCGGCGCTCGTCGGGCCGGGCCTGGTGCGCGAGACGCGCGAGCCGGTGCCCTTCGGCCTCGGCGAGCTCGATGGGCGCATCACCGACCGGCTGCATCGCATCGCCGCGCTAATGGCCCCGGCGGCCCCCTGCGAGCTGACCGACAACATCTGGGGCAAGCTCTGGTCGAAGCTCATGCTCAACTGCATCATGAACCCCACCTGCGGCGTCAGCGGCCTGACCTGCGGGCAGGTCTGGGAACATCCGATCGGCCAGCGTATCTTGTTCCGCGTCTGCCAGGAGGGCGTCGAGGTCGGCCGCGCGCTGGGCGTGCGTTTCGAGCCGGCCGGCGGCATGGACATGGAGCTGCTGGCGACGCGCGACGCCGCGCTGCTCCCGCGCGCCCGAGAGCACGCTACGGCGTACGCGCGCGCCTCGCAGCAGGTCCGGCCGTCGATGCTCCAGGACCTCCAGAAGGGCCGACGCACGGAGATCGACTATTTGAACGGCTACGTGGTGGCCAAGGCGCGCGAGATGGGCCGCGAGCTGCCGGCGAACGCGGCGCTCGTGGGTATGGTGAAGGAGATCGAGGCCGGCCGGCGGCCCATCGCCGAGGGCAACCTGGCAGATCTTGCGCGGCACGTCGAACCGGCCCTGGCAGCCGACGCGCGCTGAGCGGGTTTGCCGGAGGCACCGGGCCGAGCCGGTGTCCGGGAGGGGCAGATGACCACGCGACAGGCGGCCACGCGGCCCGAGGCATCGCACGAGACGCAGCTCGCGCTGGTAGACTGCGACGTGCACCAGACGGTGCGCACGCTGCGCGACCTGTATCCCTATCTGTCGGCCCACTGGCGCGCCTACATCGAGGAGACACGCTTCAAGGGCCTGCCCAACGCGCCGTATCCCAAGGTCGTCGGCGGCGGCGAGCGTGAGGACGCGCGGCCGGCCGACGGCAGTCCAGCGGGCTCGGACCTGGCACTCCTCCAGCGCCAGCACCTCGAGGCCTATGGCGTCGACTACGCCGTCCTGACCGGCAACTACTACAACGTCTGCTTCCTCGCCATCCCCGAGTTCGGCGCCGCCCTGGCCTCGGCGTTCAACGATTGGACCATCGAGCACTGGCTGGGCCGCGACGCGCGCCTGCGCGGCTCGCTCACCGTCGCTGCCCAGGATGCCACGTTGGCCGTCCGCGAGATCGAGCGTCTGGGCGGCCGGCCGGACGTCGTCCAGGTGCTGCTGCCGGCCGGCGCGCACGCACCGTACGGCCAGCGCCGCTACCACCCGCTCTACGCCGCCGCCGAGGCCCACGGCCTGCCTATCGCCATTCACTTCGGCGGCACCGGCGTCGGGACCGGCACCCCGCCGACGGCCTGCGGCTGGCCGAGCTTCTACCTCGAGTGGCACACCCACATGTCGCAGGCGTTCATGACCCACGTCGCCAGCTTCATCTGCGAGGGTGTCTTCGAGCGCTTCCCACGGCTCAAAGTCGTGCTCATCGAGGGTGGCATCGCCTGGATACCCGGCCTGCTCTGGCGGCTCGACAAGAACTACCGCGGTATGCGCTCCGAAGTGCCGTGGCTGCGTCGCCTGCCGAGCGAGTATTTCTTCGAGCACTTCTACGTCACCACGCAGCCGCTCGACGAGCCGGACAGCGACGCGCACCTGCTCCAGATGTTCGAGTTGGTGCAGGCCGAGCGCATCCTGCTCTTCGCCTCCGACTATCCGCACTGGGACTTCGACTCGCCGACGCGCGCGCTGCCGGCGAAGCTGCCGGCGGCGGCCCGCCGACGGATCGTGGCCGAGAACGCCAGCGCGCTGTACCGGCTGGCGTGAGGGGCGGCGTGGCAGGCTACGTCGTCGGGCGCGTGGGCGAGATCCCGCCCGGGTCGCGCAAGATCGTCGACGTGGCCGGCCGGTCCGTCGGGGTGTTCAACATCGGCGGCACGTTCTACGCGCTGCGCAACGCCTGCCCGCACCAGGGCGGGCCACTCTGTTTGGGCCGCATCCGCGGCACGACGCTGCCGAGCGCGCCGGGCGAGTACGTCTACGGCCGCGAGGGCGAGATCATCCGCTGCCCTTGGCACGGCTGGGAGTTCGATGTGACCACCGGCCGCACGCTCGTCGACCCAGCGCGCGTGCGCGTGCGGCGCTACGAGGTCACCGTCGAGCCGCCGCCGGCCGAGACCTATCCGGTGACCGTCGAAGACGGCCTCGTCGTCGTGCACGTGGAGAGAGTGAGCGCGTGACGGCGGCGAACGGCGCGCTAGCGGGCATCATCCTGAGTGTCGGCGGCGGCCTCTACGACGTGCATACGCCCCTCGGCACGCTGCGCTGCACGCTCCGCGGCCGCCTGCGCAAGGAGCTGGCCGCCAGCCCGGAGCGCGGCGTGCTGGCGCCGGGCCAGCGCGTCCGCGTCCAGCGCATCGACGCGGCGACGGGCGTCATCGAGGACGTGGAGCGCCGGCCGGAGGAGGGCGCGCTGGCGCGGGCGCGTGGCGTCCGCCGCCAAGTCCTTGTCGCCAACCTCGACCAGGTGGTCTTCGTCTTCGCCGTGCGCGAGCCCAGCCCGCGCTTCGACCTGCTCGACCGCTACCTGGTCATCGCCGAGGACGCCGACGTGCCGGCGGCCCTCTGCTTCAACAAGATCGACCTGGGCCAGCCTCCCGAGATTGCGCAGGCCATCGAGGGCTATCGCCGCCTCGGCTATCCGGTCGTCCTGAGCAGCGCGCGCGGCGGCGCCGGGTTGGCCGAGCTGCGGCGGCTCTTCGAGGGCAAGATTTCCGCGCTAGCCGGGCCATCGGGCGTCGGTAAGTCGAGCCTGCTCAACGCGCTGGAGCCGGGGCTGGCTGCGCGCGTTGGCCCGCTGACCGCCGAGGGCGCGGGGCGGCACACGACGACAAGCGTGCATCTCTACCCGTTCGACGGCGGCTACGTCGCCGATACGCCGGGCGCGCGCTGGGTCTACGCCTGGCAGCTCGACCGCGACCGCCTGCCGGCGCTGTTCCCGGAGATGCGGCCGCTGCTGGGCGACTGCCGCTTCGACGACTGCCGGCACCTCGACGAGCCGGGCTGCGCCATCCGCTCGGCCGTCGAGCGCGCCGACATCGCGCCGCAGCGCTACGAGAGCTACCGCCGGCTGTGCCAGGAGCTGGCCCAGCGGGAGCGCTGACGTCGTCTGCCTGAGGCCAGCGGCAGAGCAGGCACACACCGAACGCCGCTTGACTCAGCCGTCAGTAGGGTCCAGAACGTACAGCGTGCCTCCGACGACCAGGCGCTTTGGGTCAGGCCGGCCACTTGCGCCGCGCGTGCCATCTGGGCGAAGATACTGGTGTACACGCGCGACCTCGCGCCCGTTGACGTCGAGGTAAGCAACGATTTGGCTCTGTGTGCAGGGCGGCTCGCGCGCTCTCGGGGGGCTTGGATGGCGGGTCTTCCGCAGGGCTCGTCGTAGGTCGCCGCGCTGGGCCAACAGCCAGTAGCCGCCATCGTTGAACATGCGCCGTAGCTCCTGAGCGCTGACCGAACGCGCGGGAAGGTCGCCACCCAATGCCGCCACCTCTCGACGCCCAGATCAGAGCGTACGTCGCACGTTACCTCAGCGGCGATCTCACCTTGCGCGAGCTCCAGGAGTGGTTGGCTCCTGTC
>JACQUS010000242.1 GCA_016210125.1 Chloroflexota bacterium
ATGTGGCGGACCTGGGCGATCTTGCGCAAGCTCTGGGGCAGAAACGCCTGGCCACCGTAACCGGGGTCCACACTCATCAGCAGCACCTGGGCGATGTCGGGCAGGGCGGCCTCGATGGCCCAGGCCGGCGTCGCCGGGTTGAGGGCCACGGCCGGAAGCGCGCCGGCCCTCTCGATCAGCGCAATGTCGCGGTGCAGGTGTGGGCAGGCCTCGACGTGCACCGCGACGATGGACGCACCGGCGGCGACGAAGCGCTCCGCGTAGCGGTCGGGCGAGACGGTCATCAGATGCACGGCGATGGGCAGGTTGCACGACCGGCGCACGGCCGCGACGATGGGCAGGCCGACACTGATGTTCGGCACGAAGACGCCGTCCATCACGTCCACGTGAACACGCGCGACGCGCCCCGTGGCTTCTAGCGCGCGCAGCTCGTCGCCCAGCCGGCTGAAGTCGGCTGACAAGATCGATGCCGAGATGTGCACACCCACGCTTCCCACGTATCCGAGTCGCCGTGATTATACCGCCGGCCACCGGCGGACGAGCTAGGTAGGGCGAGTATGACCACGCCAGAGCACGACGGATTTCCCCCCGCGTTCGATGCACCGCAGGACCCCGCCGCGGCACAGGCCCCGGCGACGCCGGCTACCGGCGCGTCGGCGCCTCCCCGGCGGTCGCGCGCCGGCACGGCTTTGCCCGCAGAGACCCAAGGAGGGGTGTCGGCGCGGCAGGATTCCGCGCCGCAGCCGACCGCGCAGCCCGGGGACGGCGCCGCCCCCGCGCCGGCGCGCCGCGGGCGACCGCGCCGGGCGACCGCCACGGCGGCTGAGGCGCCGGTCGAGGCGCCGGTCGAGGCGCGACCTGCGCTCGACGGGCCGGCGGCCGCGACCCCGATGCCGCCCGCCGCTGCGCCGGCCAGCGAGCGACCCAAGCGCGCACGCCGCCGCGGCGCGGCGCCGGCCGGAGCTGCGCCAGCTTCGGCCGAGGCGGACGATGGCGTGACCCCGAAAGCCACGCGGCCCGAGGTGCCGCGTCGTGGCGGAACGCGCGTGGCGCGGACTGCGCCGGCGGCGGTGGCCGACGCTTCGCCGGCGCAGGACGGTGCGGGCGCCGAGCCCGCAGTGGCCGCCGGGGGTGAGCCTATAGCGCGCGAGGGTGCGGCTCCAGCGGTCAGGAGAAAGCCAACCGGGCGCCGCCCGAACGGCGGTCGCACGCGCGCCGCCGTGGAGGCGCCGGCGGCCGCCCTGGCCGTCGAGGGGCCCGGCGAAGGCGAGGGCCTTGGCACGCCGGCTGGGTCGCCGGTGGCCACGCCGGCCGCCGAGCGGCCAGCGGAAGATGAAGACCTCGACGCGCCGGCCGCGCCGCCGGCGCTCGACCGCGTCGTCCTCGCCGACCTCGACCTGGCCGAGCTCGAGGCGCTGATGGTCGAGCTCGGCCAGCCGCGCTTCCGCGCGCGGCAGGTGTTCACCTGGCTGCACCGCGACCTGGTCTTCGACATCGAGCAGATGCGCACGCTGCCGAAGCCCTTCCGCTCCGCCTTAGCCGCGCGCGCTGTCGCGCTGCCGATGACCTTGGTCACTGAGCAGCGCAGCAAGGACGGACTGACCATCAAGGTGCTCTTCGAGCTGCTGCGCGGCGGCAGCGTCGAGACCGTCCTGATGCTCTACGACGCGCTCGGGCGCGACCGCGGCCGCCGGACGGTCTGCGTGTCGACGCAGATCGGCTGCGCCGTCGGCTGCCCGTTCTGTGCTACGGGCCAGAGTGGCTTTGGCCGCAACCTCTCGGCCGGAGAGATCGTCGGCCAGGTGCTCGCCGTCTCGCAGCGCTACGGCGGCGAGCGGGGCGAGGAGGTCGGGCGCGTCCAGCCGGTGACGAACGTGGTCTTCATGGGCCAGGGCGAGCCGCTCCTGAACCTCGAGGCCACCTGGAAGGCCGTGGAGCTGCTCAACTCGCCCTACGGCTTCAACCTCGGCGCCCGGCGCATGACCCTGTCGACGGCCGGCGTCGTGCCGGGTATCTACGAGCTGGCCAAGCGGCCGCTCCAGATCAATCTGGCCGTGTCGCTGCACGCGCCGACTGACGAGCTGCGCAATGAGCTGGTCCCGATCAACCAGCGCTACCCGTTGAAGGACCTGCTCGAAGCGTGCCACGCGTACGTCGATGCCACGAGCCGGCGGATGACGTTCGAGTATGTGCTCATCCACGGGCTGAACGACTCGGCGGCGCAGGCGGCGCAGTTGGCTGACTTGCTCGATGGCCTGCTTTGCCACGTCAACCTTATCCCCCTCAACCCGACGAGCCTGTTCGGATATCCCGGCTCGCCGATGCCCGTCGTCGAGACGTTCCAGCGCGTCCTCATCGCGCGGGGCATCCCGACGACCGTGCGCGTCGAGCGCGGGCAGGACATCGACGCGGCCTGCGGCCAGCTCCGGGCGACGGTCGAGGAGCGCGCCCGGCAGGCGGCCCAACGTCGGCTGGAGCGGACGCGCTTCCCCTTGGCGCCCACGCCGGCGCCGCCTGCGCCCGAGCCCGCGCCACGGCGCGAGCCGCCTCCTATGGCCGGCCGGCCGGGCGGGCGCCGCGCGCCAGGGCGACCGGCGCCCGCGGCTGGCCCGCCGCCCGGCGGTCGGCGCGACCACGAGCCTGAGGCGCGACACGACCGCAGGCCGGCGCGCTTCGGCGAAGGCCGGCCTGGGCGGCCGGCGGCGCGCTTCGGGGGCGAGGCCGGGCCGGAGCGTCCGCCGCAGCGGCGCCCAGGGCGACCGAGCGGTGGCCGCCCGTGGCCGGCCGGCGGGGAGCGCCCGGAGGGTGGGCGTGCCGGTGAGGGCCGGCCGGCAGCGTCAGGCCCGCGCCACGACTGGCGCGAGCGCCGCAGCGGCGGCCCTGGGCGGCCCGGCGCTCGCGGTGCGCCCCCGCGGTCGGGCGCGCTGGATCGACCGAGCGGCTTCCGCCGCGGCGGCTGGCAGGAGAGCCGCCTCGACCCGCGCTCCCGCGGCGCGGACGAGCGCGGCGGCCAGGGGCGGCCGCCGGGCAGCCGACCGCCCGAGCGGCGTGGCCCTAGCGACCGAGGGTGGCGCCCGCCAGCGCCGGGTGGCCGCGGCGAAATGCCGCCGCCTCCATCGGCCGGCCGCCGGCCCCCTGGAGGCGGTCAAGCACCAGGGCGCCCGCCCCAGTGGCGACCGCCAGGGCCTCGCCCTGGTCGCCGCCCGCCGCGGCGGGAGCACTAGCGGCCACCGGCAGGACGAAGACCCGCCCCGGCGGCAGATCGCCCCGCCAGCCTTCGACCGCGCGCACGGCCAGGAGCTTGAGCATCTGCCGCTCGCCCGTGTCGGCATGCCACCAGGTGTAGAGACCCGGCCACGGCTGATAGGCGCGCCAGAGGCGGTGTAGCTCGGCCGCCGGCCGCCGCCAGTGCACCTCGCCGTCCTCGCGGCGGAGCCGCGGGGAGTAGCTGGCCTGCGACGCGTCCTGCGGGCGCGGCGTGATCCGTCCCTGCGCCCAGGCAGGGATCGTCTCGACCAGCAGTCGCGCGCCGAGGCGGCTGAGGCGCTCGCCGAGCGCCGGCGTGGTGTCGTCGGGCCGGATCGGCTCGGCGGCCTGAGCGAGGATGGGCCCGGTGTCCAGCCCCTCGTCCATGAGCATGATCGTCACGCCGGTGGTGCTCAGGCCGGCGGCGATGGACGCCGCCACGGGCGCCGCGCCGCGGAGCTGCGGCAGCAGCGAGGCGTGGACGTTCAGGCAGCCGAAGCGTGGCAGCCTTAGGACCTCGGGCGGAAGGAGCTGCCCAAAGGCCACGACGACGATGATGTCCGGCTGCCAGGCGGCGAGCTGCGCCTGCGCCGCCGGCTCGCGCAGCCGCTGCGCCTGCGCGAGCGGCAGTCCGCGCTCGACGGCCAGCCGCTTGAGCGGCGGCGGCTGCGGCTCCGGCCGGCGGCCAACCGGGCGGTCGGGCTGCGTCACCACGCCGACGACCGCGTAGCCCGCCGCCAGCAGCGCTTCGAGCGACGAGAGGGCGAAGGCCGGCGTACCCATAAAGACGACGCGCAGCATGGCCCTATGCTACGCCGCGGGCGTGGCGCCCGCCAGCGCAGCCCGACGCGCTGGTCTCTCGGCCCCGCGCGCCGCCGCGCGGCATCACGCCGGCCGCGCGATGCCCAGCGCGAGGCGATCGGCGTCGAGCCAGGCCGCCGCGGCTTCGCCCACCACGTCGGCCGTGAGCGGCGCGACGCGCGCGGCGAAGTCCGCCGCGGGATCGCGGTCGAGGCCCTGGCGCTCGGCGAAGATCAGCCACTCCAGCAGCCGCTCGGGATCGTCGAGCGTGCGGGCCATGGCCCCGTAGCGTTGGCGCTTGGCGTCGTCCACCTCGTCGGCCCGCGGCCCGCCGCCGGCGAAGTCGCGCAGGACGGCGCGTATGCCGTCGACCGCGCGCTCGAGGTTGGCGGGCGCGACGCCGGCGTAGGCGACCCAATGGTGGCCGTGGCGGCCGTGCGCGAGGCTCGAGCTGGCGTAGTAGGCCAGGCCGTCCCGCTCGCGGACCCGCTCGCCGAGGCGGCCCATGAACGCCAGCCGGCCGAGGATGAAGTCGGCCAGCTCCAAGCCCGGGCCATCGGCGCTAGCTGGCGCGGGCGCCGGCGTCGCCAGCACGACATCGGCCTGCTCCTTGCCCGACAGGGCTACCTCGGCCCGCTCCAGGCCCGCCGGCCGCCGCGGGCCGCCGGGCGCGGGCTGGCGCGGGCCGGCCGGCCGCCAGTCGGCCAGCTCCTCGGCCAGCCAGTCCGCCACGGCGTCGGTCTCGTGGGCACTCACCACGGCGACGAGCAGGCGGTCCGGCCCGTAGTGTGTGCCGTGGAAGGCCGCCAGGTCCGCGCTCACCAGGCGTGCCAGCACGTCGTCGCGACCCTGCGAGGGCCGCGCGTAGGGATGGCCTTCGCCGTACAGCAGCGTGCTCACCGCCAGCCACGCGCGGCGCTGCGTATCGTCGAGCAGGTGCGCCAGCTCGGTCCGCTGCTCGGCACGCATGAGGTCAACCTGGGCGGTCGGGAACGTCGCGGCGCGCAGGGCCTCCGCGAGCAGCCGCAGGCCCGTGCGGGCGTCGTCGGTGAGACAGCTCAGTTGGACGAGCGCGTCGTCGGACCCGGCGCGCGCGGTGAGGCTTAGGGCTAGCTCCTCGCGCTCCTGGCTGAGCTCGGCGAAGTCGGCGCGCGACGTGCCGCGGAGCAGTGTCCGCGCGGCCAGCGCCGCAAGACCCACCCGCTCGCCATCCTGGTCGGCGCCCGCGCTGATTGTCGCGGTGAGGCGCAGCACGGCGAGCGGCCGCCGGACGTGCAGCAGCAGCGTGCCGTTGGCAAGCAGGCGGCGCGCGGGCGCCGCACGCTGTGGGGCGACCACGACGTCGGGCGCGGCCGCTGGGCGCGTCTGGCGGGCCGTCGAGCCGTTGGGCGCGACGAGGCTCTCCGTGCGTGGCGGCTCGGGCACGGGCACGAGCCAGCCGACGGCGCGGCGCTGCGGCGGCAGGTAGCGCGCGACGACGCGGCTGACGTCCTCGGCGCTGACATCGGCCACGGCCGCGGCGACAGCCTCCGGCAGCGGCTCGTAGCCGAGCTGCGCGAGCATCCCGATCAGCTCGGCGAGGTTGGCGACGGTCTGCGTCGCGTAGGCGACCTGCGCGCGGATGGCCCGCGTCGCCAGGCCCAGCTCGTCCTCTGGCGGCGGCATTGCTGCGAGCCGCGCGAGCTCCTCGTCCACCGCGGCCTCGATGGCCGCCAGGTCGCCGTCCGGATGGGCGGTGACGCTCAGCGTCCACGGCCCGGGGCCTTGAGTCTGTGCGGGGAAGCTGGCCACGCGCGCGGCCAGGCCGCCGACCACGAGGCGGCGGTAGAGTCGGCTCGCCGTGCCGAGGCGCGCGCCGGAGCGAAAGCCCAGGGCCTTGGCGCCGGTGAGGATGGCGTC
>JACQUS010000226.1 GCA_016210125.1 Chloroflexota bacterium
GCATCGGTCAGACCTCCTTGCAGATTCGCTCAAACCGCCAGAGGTCGGTATGCCCGGGCCCGACGGTCCCTTTCAGTGAGCACCGCGCCTCCGTCACCACAACCGCGTTCGTCTTGACGCTCCAGCGGTTCCAGGCAGTGTCCGACAAGGTCCTCGTGAAGATGAGCAAGGTGAAATCCGTCCGAGCCAGCGCCGCCTCAATAACGGAGTTCACGTGTTCGTCGGCGAGCCCGTAGCCGAAGCCTACCAATCGGTTTATCGGATTCGGGCTGCCACCCAAGCACCCGCGAAACGTGGACCACAGTGCGGCATAGGGCGGGAGCATCGTGTCAGTCGCCTTCCTGCGCTGCGGGGGCACCATCAGTCGCTTTGTGTCGGTCGGCGGCTCCGACCCGTATGCGCAGCGGCGCGCTCCGCGCTGAGGGCATTCGTACCACCCGAGGGAACCGTGAAGCTTCAACAGGTGAAGCGGCTTCACAGTCTCGTCGAACTGGCGGCCCTTGTGAGTACCGCGAATCCGACCAATTCGTTCCTCGAACACTGCAGAATCGAAGAAGGCGTGTTCCACCCCGAGGAATCCGTCCGCCACACGCACCTTGGCGGCCTCAGCCGCCCGTTCAACCAGCGGATCGTAATTTAGGTTGAACACCTTTACGCACGGGTCCCCGCGTTGGTACAACCGACGTACGAACTCGATATGCACATCGAGATCCGGGCGCTTGGGAAGAAATAGGTCTGCGATGGCCGCCGTGACCAGATGCCGATACGGCGTGTCCATTGCCCCGCCATCGTCGAGAAGGTCGAGCGCCTGCTCAATCCCCGTCGCCCCGCCGTCGAGTTTGTCCTGGATATCGGCCCGCTTTTGAGAGTCGGCAATCCCATCCTTTATGAGATCCCAAAGCTCAGAGGCGAGCGGATATCCGGCACCATCCAAGTACGACGAGCCAGCTCCGAGGAGATAGGCGACGCGCTGAGCCTTGAGCTGCTCTGCGACCTTCGCCTCAAAACTGCTTATGAAGGGAGGTGTGTCGGTCATGCACTTGTGCGCCTAACAATGATCAGATTGATCCGCATAACACGCGGAGCTTCGATTTCCCGTCCGAATGAGCTTGATCCGGCGCGGGAGAGATGGTCCCCGTGGTAGAGCTCGGCACCTGGCGATGAGTGCTGCAAAGCGGAAGACCAGACGGCGGTGCTGCACGCCCCTCCTCCCCAGGCGGTCGCACGCTTCGTTGACCCGATTCTATAGGCACCGTCAAGAGGGAGTTCCGATAAGGGGCGTTACAGGAACCAAGGGCTATTCGCCGCCAGCTTCGAGGATCTCGAGGAACTCCCGTGGGCTCACGATGCTGACGCCTTGGTAGGTCCGCAGTTTCTGGAGCTTCGTGTCCCCGGTGACCAGGTAGTCGGCTTGCGCGGACACGGCGGTGGCCAGCACCAGTTCGTCCTCGGGATGCGTCGCGACGTCGCGGACGCTCGCGATGATCGGCGTGTGCGTGGCCCGGCGGCGCAAGACGAGAAGAGCATCGGCGATCTCCTGGGACGTCAGGTGCTGGGTGAAGTAGCGGGTGCAGAAGGTGTTGGTCAGTTCGGTGATGAGATGTTCAGATACGACGAGCTGAAAGCATCCGTCCAGCCATGTACGAATCAGTTGCCCCGGCGCGCTCGCCGGGTTGAGGAAACCACGGAAGCCCGATGCCAGAACATTGGCATCCAAGACTGCGGTGATCACGCCGATCGAGCGGTGCGCTTGCGGCTCTTCGCGCGGGCCTCGCTGATGGCCTTAGTCACCTGGCGCTCGATTTCGGCGGGGGACTCATCCTTGAAGGCTGCTCCGAACTCCTCAAGGATTTTGAAGTCCTGCTCGCGCTCCTCCTCATACCTTTGCAGCCACTCCAGGTCCCGCGCGGAGATGATGGCCGCGACGGGGATGCCGCTCTTCTCCACCACCACGCGCGCCTCGCCGCGGACCGCGCGGTTGAGGAGCTGGCTGAACGTCTGCCGCGCCTCGGAAGCCTTGATCGTCTGCGTCACCGGGCGGCCCATGGCGACCTTCCTGAAGCGCCGTCTTCTGTACAAGATTGTACATGTGCGGCGACCCGTTGCGCCAGCGGCGAGCGCCAGCGCACCCGCGGGCGCGCGCCTAGGTCGCCCGCGGCTCGCCCAGCAGCGCGGCGACGACCGCCGGGATGACCTCGTCGGCCCGCGCGTAGACCTCGTCGCGGCTCACAGCCGCGATGGGATGGCGCACGGCGACCGACCCGGCGAAGTCCGGGCGGCCGTACGTCAGCGCGTGAGCGCGCGCCGAGTTGAGGAAGACGCTGGTGTGGATCACCACGGTCCGCACGCCACGGTCCTCCAGCTCCACGGCGTCGTGCATACTGCACGACACGCACGAGCCTCAATCGCCGATGGCGGTGACCACAAAGTCGCAGCTCTGGGCAAGCTCCTCGACCAGCTCCGGGCCGGCCGGCGCGGAGTAGATCCACTTCGGACGCAAGACCGTGGCAGCGAGGTCGTACTGCTGGCCGAGCAGCTCGCGCACGCGCTCGAGCAGCACGTCGGCGTTGCCCTTGCGGTTGTCGAGGAAGCCAGCGCGCTTGCCGTGCAGCGTGTCGAGGGGCAGCGCGGCGCGGCGCTGTCGCTGCTGGCGGTCGGTCGGATCGAGAAGCCCCAGGTCCTTGATTCGTGCCTGAAGGTCGGGAGCGTACTGCAGTGCCATCGCCCTCCTCCGTCGTTACACGTTGATGCGCGCCGCGGTGACGCGCGAGCCCCAGCCGGGCAGATAGACCGAGTGGCGGCCAGGGCCGCCGGCGACCATCACGTGGATGTCCTCCGGCCGGCGCACGAGCGGGACCATGAAGTCGTCGTCGTCGCGGTCCACCCAGCGCGGCCACAGGTTGTTGCGGTGCAGGTTGCGGCCGTGCACGCCGCCGAGCTTGAGCAGCCGCACCGGCTGGCGCGCGTGCTCCCACAAGAACAAGCGCACGTCGTTCTTGCTCCACCCGGCGTTGGCGATGATGTGCGCGTGCTCCGGGCCGAGGACCAGGAACACGTCGCCCATGACGTGGATGTTGTTGCAGCAGAGGATGGCCATCGAGTCGGCGAAGGTCAGGAGCAGGTCGCGCGGGTTGTCGGCCCCGTGGTTGTTCAGGTTGTGCGGTGCCTCGGAGGGATGCACGGTGACGACCGAGTCGGTGGGCGCATAGCCATAGTCGACGTGCAGCGGGGCCCACGGGTTGGCCTCGTCGTTCTCGGCGACGCAGTAGGTGTACTTGCCCGGATGGCCGAACGTCGCTTTGTCGGCCTCGCCGGGCAGGGCGCCGCCGACGTTCGTGAGGACGAGCTTGACCGCGCGGCCGATGGTCGCGTTCGCGCGAGTGCCCTGTCCGAAACAGTTGTTGCCATAGTTGAGGCCGAGCTGCCTGACGATCGGCCCGCTGACGATGACCAGCGGCGTCGCGATGTGCGTCGAGCACTGCACCGCGCGCAGGTTGAAGCGCGGCTGAAGCAGCGCGTCGATGGCGGCGATGACCACCGGGAAGTACTCGGGCTTGCAGCCAGCCATCACCGCGTTGATGGCGATCTTCTCGATGGTCGCGCGGCCGCCGAGCGGCGGGATCTCGCCGACCGGCTCGTCGGGATGACGCTCGACGTAGGCGAGGAAGCGTTGGACGAGCGGCCTGGTGGGCGGGACGACCGGCAGGCCGTCGGTCCAGCCGGCCTCGTAGACCACTTCGATCGCGTCGCTGAGCTGCTCGGGTGTCAGCACGCATCTCCTCCGTGTCTCGCGCGTGTCTCGCGCGTGTCTCGCGGCGGCCGACCGCGCCTCACGGCGCGCCCCGTTCCCGACGGGCGACGGCACGCGGCGAGCGCAGCGCCGCGCTGCCCGTGGCGCAAGGTGCTCCGTCGGGCGGAGCCCTCGTGTGGCCGCGCAGCCGCGACGCCGCGCCCGGCCGACACCATACTACGCACCGCATGCCCAGGCGTAAAGCGCTTTCGACGAAAAAGTGTGCCGGCGCCCCGGCGCACGCGCTCTGCCGGCCTCCGGTGCGCTAGACTACGCCGAGGGGGTGATCGAAATCATGCCTAGCCCGACGCAAGACGGAGCACCGCGCCTGCGCCTCGGCGTGGATATCGGTGGGACCTTCACCGACCTGATCGTGGTGGATGATACGGCCGGGCGGCTCTACGCGGCCAAGGTGCTCACCACGCCGCACGACCCCGCCGCCGGCGTGCTCGACGGCATCGCCAAGGCGCTGGCCCAGGCCGACGCCACGCCGAGCGACGTGAGCAGCATCGTGCACGGCACGACCCTGGCGACCAATGCCATCATCGAGCGCAAGGGTGCGCGCACCGCGCTGCTCACGACCAAGGGCTTCCGCGACGCGCTGGAGACCGGCCGCGAGCTGCGCTACGACTTGTACGATATCTTCATCACCTTCCCCAAGCCGCTCGTCCCGCGCCGCCTGCGCCTACCCATCGCCGAGCGTACGCGCTACGACGGCCAGGTGCTCGAGGAGGTCAGCACCGCAGACGTCGAGGCGGCGCTGGCGCGCATCGCCCAGGACGGCGTCGAGGCGCTGGCTATCTGCTTCCTGCACAGCTACGCCAACCCGGCGAACGAGCGCGCGGCGCAGCGCATCGCCGCCGAGCGCGCCCCCGGGCTGCACGTCTCGCTCTCGTCCGACGTGCTGCCGGAGGTCGGCGAGTACGGGCGCGCGTCGACCACCGTCGCCAACGCCTACGTCCAGCCGCTGGCCCAGCGCTACCTGCGGCATCTGGTGGACGCCCTGGCCGCGCGCGGCTCGCGGGCGGCGTTCTTCGTCATGGGCTCGAACGGCAGCACACTGAGCGTCGAGATGGCCGAGCGCTTCCCGGTACGCCTGGTCGAGTCGGGGCCGGCCGCCGGGGCCTCCATCGCCGCGTACTACGGCGAGCGGACGCGCAGCCGCAACGTGCTGGCCTTCGACATGGGCGGGACGACGGCC
>JACQUS010000254.1 GCA_016210125.1 Chloroflexota bacterium
CCTCTACACGGCACGCATGGTCGACGCCGCGGAGGCCGAGCGCATTGGACTGGCCAATCGCGTCGTCCCACCGGAGCGCCTGCTCGGCGAGGCACGCGCGATGGCTGCGCAGATGCTTGAGCTGGCGCCGCTGGCGCTGAAGTACACGAAAGTGGCCGTGCGGCTTGGCCTGCTGTCGGGCATCACCGGGGCGCAGCGCTACGAGAGCGACGCGTCGGTGCTGTGCGCCGCGTCAGAGGACCGGCAGGAGGCGCTGCGCGCCTGGGCCGCCAAGCGCAAGCCGCAGTGGAAGGGCACCTGACGCTGGGAACAGCGGAGGGCTGGCGACGTGACGGGAGGGCACATGGCGAAGAAAATGGCCTACGGCGCTGCCGGGCGCCGGCCGCTCGACGGCGTGCGCGTCATCGACCTGGGCACCATCCTCGCCGGGCCCTTCGGCGCGACGCTCTTGGGCGAGTTCGGCGCCGAGATCATCAAGGTCGAGATGCCCGGCGCGGGCGATCCCCTGCGCGGCTCGGGCCCAATTTACGAGGGTCTCTCTTTCCAGTGGCTAACCGAGGCGCGTAACAAGAAGTCGGTGACCATCGACCTGCGCAGGCCCAAGGGCCAGGAGATCGTCCGCCAGCTCGTCGCCAAGAGCGACGTGGTCGTCGAGAACTTCCGACCCGGCACGCTCGAAGGGTGGGGGCTCGGCTGGGAGGACCTGCGCCAGGTCAACCCGCGGCTGGTCATGGTGCGTGCCAGCGGCTTCGGCCAGGACGGGCCCTACGCCGGCCGGCCGGGCTACGACCGCGTCGGCATGGCCCTCGGCGGGCTGACGTACATTAGCGGCTATCCTGAGACGCCGCCGGTGCGCCCCGGCCCGGCCATCGCCGATTACATGACCGCCACCTACGGCGCGCTCGGCGCCGTACTCGCCCTCTATCATCGTGACGCCCAGGGCAGCGGCGAGGGCCAGTACGTCGACGTCTCGCTCTTCGAGACCGTCTTCCGGCTCATGGAGTTCACGCTCGGCGCGTACCACAAGATGGGCCTCGTCCGCGAGCGCATCGGCAACGGCCATCCGACCTCGCAGCCCGGCGAGAGCTTCCTGACGAAGGACGGCAAGTGGGTGACGATCGCCTGCGTCGGCGACCGCATGTTCCAGCGCTTCGCGCGCACGGTGGGCCGCGACGACTGGCTGGCCGACCCGCGGTTCAAGACGAGCGCCGGGCGGCTGAAGGACGTAGACGAGATCCACGCCTTCACCCGCGAGTGGGTGACGCAGCGCACCGAGGCCGAGGTGCTGGGGATCATGGAGCGGGCCGAGATCCCGTGCAGCCCGATCTACTCGATCGCCGACATCGCCACTGACCCGCACTACGAGGCGCGCGGCGACATCCTGGAGGTCGAGGACCCGCGCATTGGGCCGGTCTGGATGGCAGCGGTCACGCCGCGGCTGTCCGCGACGCCGGGGGCCATCACCGCGCCGGCACCCGACCTGGGCCAGCACACGCGCGCGGTGCTACGCACGCTGCTGGGCTATAGCGACGCCGAGCTGGACACGCTGCACGCCGAGGGGGTGATATAGGTTCACCTCACCGCTTCCTCTCCCCCTCTGCACAAGCGAACAGGGGGAAGGCTGACAGGGTCAGGTATGGATGCGAAGGGCGCTCCCGTGCGGAGGTCTCGGCTCGCCGGAAGCCTCGCCCTCCCGCAGACCACCGCCCGGGAGCCGCAGGCAGCGAAGCTCCCGCTGAGCCATCGCCTGGCGCTTGAGCCCGGGGCATTGGCGAAGCCGTGAGGCCCTCATCGCGCCTCCTCCCTCGCCCACCCGCCCTCGTGACGACTGAGACGGCGTGCTGAGGCCAGCGACCAGGTTGTCTCGTACAGCGGTAGCCACGCGAGGGCACGATGCGTAAGCCCTACCGCCTCGTCCCGATCGTGTGCGCCGCGCTCGCGCTGGGGGTGATCTCCTTGCTCTGGCCAACGCTCTTCCGGACGGGCCTCGCCGCGATCGAGGATCAGTTCCTCTACCTGCCGAGCCGCACGCTGGTCGCCACGCCGGCCCAGCGTGGCCTGGGCTACGAGGAGGTCTGGCTCACCGCCAGCGACGGCGTGCGCCTCCACGGCTGGTTCGTCCCGGGGCCGCGCGACCTCGTCTGGCTGTGGCTGCACGGCAACGGCGGCAACATCAGCCACCGCGTCGAGAACATTGCCTTCATCCAGCGCCGGCTCGGAGCCAGCGTCTTCATCTTCGACTACCGCGGCTATGGCCTGAGCGAGGGCCGGCCGTCGGAAGACGGCCTTTACCGCGATGCCGACGCCGCCCTGGCCTACCTGCGCATCCGGCCGGACCTCGACGCGCGCCGCGTCGTGCTCTTCGGCCGCTCGCTCGGCACGGCGGTGGCGGTGGACCTGGCGGCGCGCGAGCGCGTGCTGGGCCTGATCCTCGAGTCTCCCCTCACCTCGATCCCCGGCCTGGCGCGCGCTCTCTATCCCTTCCTACCGCTGGAGCCGCTGCTGCGCACGCGCTACGACGCGCTGGCCAAGATCGGCCGCGTGGCGGCGCCGCTGCTGGTCATCCATAGCCGCGACGACGAGGTCATCCCCTACCAGCAGGGGCAGGCGCTGTTCGCCGCGGCGCGCGAGCCGAAGCGCCTCTACACGCTGACCGGCGCGCGCCACAACGACACCTATCTGCGCGGCGGCGACGGCTACTGGCAGGCGCTGGACGGCTTCCTAGCGAGCCTTCAGTCGCGTTGACGCCTCTTTCGGCGCTGCGCTATAGTGACCGCGGCTCGGGGGGCAGGCGATGGATCTCAAGACCTACATTCGCGACATTCCCGACTTCCCCACACCGGGCATCGTCTTCAAGGACCTCACGCCGCTGCTGGGCGACGCGGCGGCCTTCCGCTACGTGCTGGACCGCCTGGCCGAGCGCTTCGCCGAAGAGCGCGTCGCTCGCGTGGCGGCGATCGAGTCGCGCGGCTTCATCTTCGGCGCGCCACTGGCCGCGCGCCTCGGTGCCGGCTTCGTGCCCGTGCGCAAGCTCGGCAAGCTGCCGGCCGCGACGGTCAGCCAGACGTACGAGCTGGAGTACGGCACGGCGACGATGGAGATGCACCGCGACGCCTTCGCCGCGGGCGAGCGCATCTTGCTGGTCGACGATCTGCTGGCCACCGGCGGGACGGCCGCCGCGGCGCTGCGGCTTATCCGCGGCGTCGGCGGCGAGCCGGTTGCGGTGGCCTTCGTCGTCGAGCTGGGTTTCCTGCGCGGCCGCGAGCGCCTGGCCCCCGAGGTGCCGATTTTCAGCCTCATCACCTTCTGAGCAGTCCATGAGCCTGACGGCTCGCCAACGGCGAATGAAGATCCATTTTCATCATACGAGACCTGAGAGAGCCCGATGACACAGGAACGCCCCCTCCGCGTGCTGGTCGCCAAGCCGGGGCTCGACGGCCACGACCGCGGCGCCAAGGTCATCGTCCGCGCGCTGCGCGACGCCGGTATGGAGGTGATCTACACCGGGCTGCGCCAGACGCCTGACCAGATCGTCCGCGCGGCCCTCCAGGAAGACGTTGACGTCATCGGCCTGAGCATCCTGTCGGGCGCGCACCAGCCGCTGACCGCGCGGCTGAGCGCCAAGCTGCGCGAGGCCGGGCTGGGCGACGTGATGGTCGTCGTGGGCGGGACGGTCCCGCCGGAGGATGTCGAGCCGCTGCTGCGGGCCGGTGCCGGCGCCGTCTTCCCGACCGGCTCGCGCCTCGAGCAGATCGTCGCCTTCCTGCGCGCGCACGGGCCGCGGCGGCAGGAGGCGCCGGCGTAGCACGCCCAGGGCATGCCGCGATAGCGAGCGGCGCGACCCGCGTTACGGGCTGCGGCATTTGTGCGCGGCGGTGTGGCGCGCGGCGAAAAGGCGTAAATGCCAACCGGACAAAGCCAACGCGGCGGCGCTGCCGCGAACGCGTGGATGCGATTCAACTGTGACATGGTAGGATCGCAGCGACGGGATAGGGGGAGGCAGCGCATGGCGATCCCGGAAACGCGCTGGAGCCAGAACGAGCCGCTTGAGGCGAACCGTCAGCGTTTGCTTAAGGAGCTTCGCCGCAGGATTTGTGACTACGAGGCTCGCTACGAGCTGCGGTCTGATCAGGTGCGGAAGGAACTGAAGGCAGGTCGACTCCGTGAGACCGCGGAGATCTGCGACTGGGTGATCTCGATAGAGGCGTATCAAGCACTCCAAGATGGCTGACCGGCACGACTGGAACTCGTGGGAAGGCTACGTGCACGCCCACGAGGGTCACATGGCCAGGTACCGTGCGCATTTCGTGCTCGACGACCAACTCGTCTACACCATCGCGGCAAGAGGGGTGCTCTGGCAAGGCGTCGTCTACTGTGCTGACGGTATCGAGATTCACGTCAGTCGCTTCCAGGAAGTCCGGCATCAGCGCGGAAGGCTTATGGTCCGCACGAAAGCTTACAGCTATCACGTCTTGCAGCGCGTAGGTAGCGTCACCCGGAGCCTTGTCCGTTACGATAACATCCACGAGCATCCTGGCCACCGCGATGCCCACCAGCGCCACGAGTACGACGCAGCAGGGAACGAGGTCATCGCTCATGTCGGTGCGGCCGGATGGCCGACTCTCGGCGACGTGATCGACGAGACGTACGCCTGGTTGGAGAGACAGCGAAGTCGAGACTCGCGCGATCAGCTTTGATCCGCCGGGTAACCGTGATTCTGCGACACTCGCGCCTTGAATCGGGATAGGAGAAGGTAGCCGCGATGGACTTCGGCTATAGTGAGGAGCAGCTCCTCACACGCCAGACGGCGCGCGACTTCTGCGAGCGTGAGGTCGTGCCCTACGCCGCCGAGTGGGATGCGCAGGAGCGCTTCCCCACGGACGCGGCGCGCAAGATGGGCCAGCTTGGCATGCTCGGCGGCGTCATCCCGGAGCAGTACGGCGGCGCGGGCATGAGCTACCAGACCTACGCCGTCCTGCTCGAAGAGCTGGCGCGTTACGATCAGGTCATCGGCGCCCTCGCCAGCTTCCCCTCCGGGCTGATGGGCGCGGGCATCCTGCTCTATGGCACGCAGGAGCAGAGGCAGCGCTACCTCGTCCCCCTGGCGCGCGGCGAGGTCTTCGCCGGCACCGGCTCCACCGAGCCGCGCTCGGGCACCGACGTGGCCGGGATGACTACCACGTGCTACCGCGACGGCGACAGCTACGTCATCAACGGCGCCAAGATGTGGATCTCGATGCTCGACGAGGCGTCGTTCTTCCTGACATTCGCCATGCTCGACCGCAGCAAGGGGCGCCGAGGCATCTGCGCCTTCATCGTCGACAAACATGCTCCCGGCCTGCGCGTCGCGCCGGTCAAGAACAAGGTGGGCTACCGCGCGATCTCGACGGGCGAGCTCGTGCTCGACGGCGTGCGCGTGCCGGCGGATAACCGCGTCGGCGAGGAGGGCCAGGGCTTCAACGTCGTTATGTGCGCCGTCGAGAACGGTCGCCTGGGCGTCGCCGCGCGCGCCGTCGGCGTGACGCAGGCCTGCCTCGACGCCTCGGTGAAGTACGCGCAGGAGCGCATCGTCTTCGAGCAGCCCATCGGCCGCTATCAGCTCATCCAGTCGAAGATCACCGACATGGTGGTGAACGTCGAGGCCGCGCGCCTGATCACCCACAAGCTCGCCTGGCTGAAGGACCAGGGCGCAGTCCGCGCGCGCCGCGAGTCGTCCATCGCCAAGATGTTCGCCACCGACGTGCTGATGCGCTCGGCCACCGACGCCTGCCAGATCCACGGCGCCTACTCCTGCTCGCCGGAGTACGCGGTCGGCCGCTACTTCCGCGACGCCAAGTTCTTCCAGATCGTCGAAGGCACCAATGAGATCCATCGCGTGCTCATCGCCGAGACGACCCTCGGCTACCGCAGCGGGTGACGTGCTATGACCGAGGCCATCCTGCGCGAGCGGCGTGACGGCATCGAGGTCGTCGCGATCAACCGGCCGGAGGTGGGCAACGCCATCGACCTGGCGACGATCCGCCGGCTACTGGACGTCGTCGCCGAGCTGGAGCGCGACGACACGCTGCGCGCGGTGGTCCTCACCGGCAGCGGCGACCGCGCCTTCGTCACCGGCGGCGACCTGCGCGACTTTCTCTCTCTGCAAACGCAGCAGGCCGCGCGGCATATGGCGTTGAGCATGCAGGACGCGCTGGCGCGCCTCGAGCTGCTCGACGTGCCGGTCATCTGCGCGCTGAACGGCCACGCCTTCGGCGGCGGCTGCGAGGTGGCGCTCGCCTGCGACCTGCGCGTCGCCGCCGAGCACGTGCAGCTCGGCTTCCGCCAGGTGAAGATGGCCATCATGGTCGGCTGGGGCGGCGGCCAGCGCCTCGTGCAGATCGTCGGCCGCTCGCGCGCGCTGGAGCTGCTGCAGACTGGCGACGTCATCGACGCGCACGCGGCGCTGGCCCTCGGGCTCGTCGACCACGTCGTCCCGCGCGGCGAGGCGCTGCCGGCAGCGGTGGCGCTGGCGGAGCGTATGGCCGCCAACCCGCCGCTGGCCGTGCGCCACACCAAGCGCGCCTTGATCCAGGGGCGCGACATGTCGGCCCGCGCGGCCATGGCCTACGAGGCCGAACTGCTGGCGGCTCTCTGGGTGACCGAGGACCACCGCGAGGCCGAGCGCGCCTTCCTCGAGAAGCGCGAGCCGCGCTTCACCGGGCGGTGAGCGCCTACACCGGCCGCGCCGGCGGCGGGATGCGCCAAGACCGCGACTGCACCGTGGGGTCGAACGTGGCCGCATCGCGCTCGATCGGCAGGCCGGCATCGACCCAGCCCGTGAAGCCGGCCTCGACGTGTGCCACGTTGCTGAAGCCCATCTGCTGGAGCGCGTCGGCCGCAAGGGCCGACCGACCGCCGGCCGTTCAATGCAGCACGATGCGCTGTTCGAGGTCGACGCCGCTGATGTAGTGCTTCGACACCGGGTCGAGCCAGAAGACCAGCATGCCCGCCGGCAGGTGGACCGAGCCGCGAATCCACCCGAGCTTCTCGCGCTCGTGGGCCTCGCGCAGGTCGACGAGCAGGACGCCGCCAGCCTCAAGCTCGGCCCGAAGCTGCTCCACGGTCAGGTTGTCGATGCGCGCCTTGGCCTCGCTGACCAGGTCGTAGACCGTCTTCCGCGGTGTGGCCACGTCTATCGCCTCATCCTAGCGCCCAGCGGGCAGCCAGTACGGGATCGCCTTGCCGACGCGCGCCAGAGCCTCGCGGCGCTCCGGCCAGCGCTGTCCCGCCCAGCGCTCCAGATAGTCGCCGTCGAGCAGGTGGCGGCGGCTCTCCGTCGAGAACAAGACACCCAGATCGGACAGCGCGATGATGCCGTCCTCGGAGGCGGGATCGAACGATGCCCAGCGGCGAAGGTGCTCTTCCGACCGGAAGAGGTTCATCCCGCTTCACATGAACGGCAGGTTCTGGCGGTCGGCCATCAGGCTCCACGGGCTGCGAGCGTGTCCGACGATCTCCGGCGGGTCGATAGTGAGAAACTGCCCGTCGCGCATCTCGATGACCATCGGCTCGCCGCAGTCCAGGCACGGGGCATCGATGCGCACCGTCCTGCCGGGGAACAGCCAGCACACGGCCAGCGCCTCGAAACCTCATTGCGCGAACCATCTCTCCTGGCCATCGACTGCAACGCGGTACTGCGTGGGCAGATTATTCAATGGCGGTAACGAGACAATGTAATCGGTGCCTGGGTGCGCCCAGCCAGGGTAGCCGGTCTTGAAGATGGCGTGCACCGTCTGGCGCGCGTCTTCAACGGAGCAGCTTAGGAGGGGTGCCAGCTCCGTGTAGTGCGGTGCCTGGCCGGTCTCGACCAGGCGGCGCATGATGAACTGGAACGCCTTGTCCAGGGCCTTGTCCAGGACGCGCACGTCTGCCACGCGCCACCTCCTCGCGCTCGCTGGGCAGCATCTTAGCAAGAGGATAGCCGTTCCGTTGCCGGCGGTCAACGCGCCCTGGGGTGGCCGGTAGGGGACCAGCGGCGCGGTGAGGGCTGACGCTGCCGACCAGGACTCCTGCTCGCGTCAGGGCCCGTTTGCGAGCAGGAGAAGAAGCGGCTATCATCTTCTCGGCCGCACGACGTTGCCCCCGGAGTCCGCCAGTGGGATCACCTCTGCTCCTACGGGAGGCGTTCGCGGCGGCGCAGCATCCGCAGTTCCGTATCCTCTGGCTGGCCAACAGCCTGGCCAGCTCAGCGCTCTTCTTCGACATGGCAGTGCTCACGTGGCTTGCCTTCACCCTTACGGGGTCGCCGTGGCAGGTAGCGCTCGTCGGCTTCTGGCGCACCATCCCCCTGTTGGCGATCGGAGCCTTGGGCGGCGTCCTGGCTGACCTGTTCGACCGGCGGAGGGTGGCAATCGCCACGCAGTGGGCGAATGCCGCCGTCGCCCTGGGACTCGCGACTCTCCTGCTCAACAGTCAGATCGCGTTCTGGCACCTCGCGGCGAGCAGCCTCCTAATGGGCCTCATCTCCGCGGCCGACCAGCCCACCCGTCGCGCGCTGGTCATGGACCTGGTCGGCCGCCGGGACGTCGTCAACGCCGTAGCACTCGACACGGCCACGAGCATGGCGAGCCGCATTCCCGGGCCGCTCCTCGGCGGGGCCCTCATCGCGTTGGTCGGCCTCGGCGGCTGCTACCTCGCGCTCGCGCTCTGCTATGCGGCCGCTGGGTTGGCAGCGCTCGGGCTGCGTCCTGTCCCGCCCCTCGGCCACCGCAGTGCACGGCATGCCACCGCGGACCTGGCGGAGGGCTTCCGCTACGCGCTGCGGCGTCCGGCCATCTGGGCCGCGCTGGCCATCACCATGCTCTGCAATCTGCTCGTCCTGCCATATCAGCAGTTTCTGCCCGTGTTCGCCCGCGACACGCTGGCGCTCGATCCGTTCCGCTACGGCACGCTCTGGGCGATCACATGGCTTGGGGCGTTCGTCGCGTCGACAGCCCTCGCCGGAATGGCGCAGCGCTTCCGCCCAGGGCCTACGTTCCTCATCGGGCCTCTGCTGATCGGCTTCGGACTGCTGCCGTTTGCGCTGACCTCCAGCTATCTGGTGGCGATCCTGAGCCTGTTCGTCGTCGGCGCCGGCCAGGGAGTCTACACGAGCCTTCAGGCCACGATCCTCCTCCTGCGCACCGACGAGGCCATGCGCGGGCGGATGATGGGGCTGCTGGTGTTCATGATCGGCGTGTGGCCGCTGGGGATGCTCGTGATGGGCAGCTTGATCGAGCTCGCCGGCGCTTCCGCGGCGGTGGTGGCAACTTCGATCGCCCTCTTGCTCGCCTTGGGCGCGCTCACCGCCTGGCGCCGCGAGCTGTATCAGAGCGAGGAGCGCCCGGTCGCCGGCCAGCGCAGCCCGAGCTAGGCGACCGCCACCGGAGATATCGGCCTTTCGCTGCCGCTGAGGCCCCACGCTACGTGCATCTCGCGAGCGCCCTTGCCCTGCGGAGCGCTCTCACGCCGTCCGCGCGTCGAACAGCACGATGCCCTCACGCAGAACGTCCGCGACGAAGCGGTTACCCTCGGCTAGCATGCGCTCCATCTCGGCCCGCGTGTACGCCAGCACGTCGACGCCCAGGCCGACGCCCTCCGGCCGGTAGCGCACGCTGCGGTCGAGGAAGGGCAGGTCGCTCGCCGAGAGGATGAGCAGCAGGTCGGCGTCGCTGTCGGGAACCGCGTCGCCGCGCGCCAGTGAGCCAAAGAGGACGACGCGCTCGATCTCCGGGTAGCGCTGGGCCAGCGCCTCAGCCGCCTCGCGCAGACGGCTCACCGCCTCCGCGCGGTCCAGCCAGAAGATGTGCACAGAAGGCGACGACTCGACCTGCCTGATCAATGGCCCGCTCGGCCTCTCCTCGGGTGTAGGACTCATACGGCGCTCCCTGAGGATGGGCATTCGGGTAGCGCGCTGGGATGTAGTGCTTGTCCAGCTCTTTGGCGATGTCGATCAAGGCTAGGTCGGGTCGGTACAGCTCGGGCAGGGCTTCGAGCAAGGCGGCGACCGCGTGCCCGCGCGCCGTCGCGCCGAGCCACTGCCAGACGGCCTTGGCGGCCTTTTCGGCGCCCTGCTGCGCGGCGAAGCAGGCCCACTCGTAGTGCCCGGTCTCCAGCGCGCGCTGCGCCAGATCAAGGTCGCGCTGGCCCTGCTTGAGCCAGTCGGCGTGCCGGCTCACCATCGCGACGCGCTCCGCTGCCCGCCGATTGGGCACCGCGGCTGCGTCCAGTGTACCGCGCGCACTGGGCCTACGGCCCGCTCGGCAGCGCGCAGCTCGCCGTCTGCGTGCCGAAGTGCCTCACGGCGATCGAGTGGTCGAGCACGTCCACCTGCTCGTCGCCGTCGAGGTCGGCGCGCCAGGGGCGCGTCATGGCCACCCGCGCGGCCATGGCCTACGAGGCCGAGCTGCTCGCCGCACCCTGAGTGACCGAGGACCACCGCGAGGCCGAGCGGATCTTCCAGCGTGAGCTCCACTTTGCCGAAGTGGGATCCCGGCGCGCCAAGCATTGCCTCACGCTCTGCTCAGGCCTCTTCACTCAAACGGTCGTATATTAGCACGAGAAGGGCGCCAGCACAGTAGAGATTCTTGAAGAAGCTCCTCGCTGTTCCTACTCCGAATAGCCCGAGCCTCAGCTGCTTCTTCAGCGCTGGCTCAACACGTGACTTCCAATAAGTCTCAAAAAGTAGTAGCGGCACCCGAAATCGAACACCACCGCGGTACACATCTCCCATGATCTGGTCAGCGACAAGAGCTTCTGGCAGCCACTTTCCGGCTATGCTACGGACGTTGACACGCTCATTTTTCGTACGGGATGGGACTTCAAAGTTTATTAGGTGGCTTATAAGTCCTAGAAAGAACGTATTGCCGATGAGATCATCGGCGACTGCTCGCGACTCTGCTGTGAGCTTAGCGGTCGAAGGCGACTTAAGGAATCGCGCTGGAAAACACAATGCGGTCTCTATTCCAGGATGTCCCAATGCCGAGCCCGAATCATCGCCACGCACAATAGCTAGAAAGGTGCCAGCAAGAGGGCGAACATGCTCATAGACTAGGTGAGCAGCTTGCTTAAGGTTATGGTACTCATCGGAAGCCAAGTAATTACTGAGATCCTGATCCTGCACACCTTGTGCCCGGCACACATCTGCAATCATTGCCTCGTAGAGCGCTGCCAACTGATGAAACTTGTCTGACTGTGCGGGCATGGCGCTCTCCTAGCAATAAGTTCTATTCGGCTATCACTGTCAGTAATCGTAGCCGATGAGTGATGTAGATCACCTTCCGCTTAGTCGCTATCTTCCTCCAACGCCTGTCGTTGCCATCGACGAAGCATATCTCTACCCTGATCCTGAGCCAAGCTCAAATTATCGCCAGGGATTCCGTCTATTGGCAGTCGACCAGTGGCCATATCGCGCAGCGTTTGCTCGAAGTCGTCCGCATCCATTGCCTCGCGGCTGTGCTCCTGCAGAAGCCAGCGAACCACTGCGCATCGACTGAGAATTGGGCCCTTTTCACCGGCTGTGACCGCGCTTCGGAGCCGGTGCTCCAGGAGTTGGAGCTCCCTGGTGAGGAAATCATGAACGTTCGTCATGCCTGCCTCTCTGCGAGGAGAGACTGCACTCCCCGTCCCACACGTCAGGAGTATAAGCTGACGATAGACTGAATGCAACATCGGAGATCGGACTGGGTGTCCCTGAAGATTTTGCGGGAGTGGCAAGGAAGGGTCGTACGGGGTAGAGTGTGCCAAACGGGAGATCTGCCTGGGAGGCACGATCGTGGTGCAGGAGGAGTTGGGGGCACGACGGGCGCGCGTTGACCGCCGAGGTCGTGGCGGGGATGCGGGAGTGGCGGGTGGCGATCAACGCGGCTGTCAAACGCGGCCGTCGCGCTCGACCTGAAGCTCGTCGTGCGGCGGCAGCGCCACCGGCCCCAGGTGGAAGACGCCCAGCGCCGGGCGCTCTGCTGAGGGGCGCCCGGTTGCGGCTTCCCCCTTGACAATTCATAACATATCTAGTACAACTGTACTATGCAAGTTGTACCTCAAGTAGGTGGTAAGACGATGAAAGAGGTGCTCAGCAGTGTTAGTCCGAAAGGCCAGGTGACCCTGCCGGTGGAGATCCGGCGGGCGTTGGGGATCAAACCGAAAGACAAGGTGGCGTTCCGGCTGGAGCGCGGGAAGGTGGAGATCACGACGGTCCCGTCGCCGCTTCAGGAGAGCTATCAGGCGATCCCAGCCCTCGAACCTCCGCGCTCCTGGCAAGAGATCGAGGCGCTGGTGGCCGAGGAGCGCGCCCAAGACGCGGCTCGGGAGGGGCTGAAGTAGTCCATGCCGCTTGTTTTCCTTGACACCAACCCGATCATTCGCTACCTGACCCAAGACGATCCCGGCCAGGCGGCGCGGGCACGGGACCTGTTTGAGCAAGCGGCCCGGGGTGAGGTCACCCTCTACGTTTCCGAGTCGGTGGTCGTCGAGGTGGTCAACGTGCTCTCCTCCCGGGTGACCTATCATCTCCCCCGTCGCGAGGTGGTGCGCCATCTAGGCAACATCTTTTCTCTGCGGGGCTTCAAGATTCCCGGCAAACAGACCTACCGCCGCGCCCTCGAGCTGTGGGTCAACACCCCGTCGGTGCGCGATTTCGTGGACGCGCTCTCCGTGGCGCAAGCGGAGCGGCTGAAGATTCCCACCATCGCTAGCTTTGACACGGACTTTGATCGCTTCCCCACCATCAAACGCCTGCAGCCCTAAGCCAGCCCATGAGGGCCGTTGGTGCTCCTATAGGCCCAATGGCAGTGCCCTGGGGAAGACGTGGCGGCGGTCCCACCCACCCCCGCCTGCGGCGAGCATGGAGAAGACCTCCAATGGCCTTCAAGTTCTCGGGACGTCAATCCAGAGATCTGAGCACGACGGGCCGTCGTTATGGTAAAACAGAATCCAGGCGCAGCGCAAGCTCGCTTGGCTGTCAAGCGCGGGCGTCGCGCTCGGCTAAGAGCGTCACCCCCTAGCCCCCCGTTGCCAAGCGCCTCGGCAAGCACGTAGGATGGGCGCAGTGCGACCTGCACCGCGACGCCCGCGTAGGAGGCGACGATGGACACGCTGCGCACGACCGAGCAGACCTTCGAGGAGGCGCGAGCCGCCTACGAGCAGCGCGCGGCCGAGCGCCCCGTGCGGCCAGCGGCCACCGCCTCCGGCC